>WLQA01000015.1 GCA_009698515.1 Actinomycetota bacterium | reverse complement strand
TTGGAATGTTTAATTTACTTCCACTTCTTCCACTAGATGGTGGTCACATGGCAGTTGCCATCGCCGATGGCATTCGCAATCTCTTTGCCCGCCGGCGTGGATTACCAAAGCCAGCGCCAATTGATGTGGAACGCCTAACACCAATCACCATGATTGTTTTTGTACTTATGGCCGCCCTTTCAATTGTTTTACTGGCCGCCGATATCTTTAATCCAATTAGATTAAATCTCTAATTAGGTTAAAGTAAGCGCATGGTTGATCTCGGAATTCCATCAGCGCCACCACCAACACTTGCACCTCGTCGCAAGAGCAAGCAATTAAAGGTTGGTTCGGTTTTAGTTGGTGGGGATGCACCAGTTTCTGTGCAATCAATGTGTACAACTCTTACCTCAGATGTAAATGCCACATTGCAACAGATCGCTGAATTAACCGCATCTGGTTGCCAAATAGTGCGCGTTGCAGTTCCATCACAAGATGATGCTGATGCACTTGCGCAGATTGCAAAGAAATCACAAATTCCAGTTATTGCAGATATTCACTTTCAACCAAAGTATATTTTCGCAGCGATTGATGCTGGTTGCGCAGCAGTTCGAGTTAACCCAGGAAACATTAAGCAATTTGATGACAAGGTTAAAGAGGTTGCAAAAGCTGCCGGAGCTGCCGGAATTCCTATTCGCATCGGTGTTAATGCTGGTTCATTAGATCCACGTTTGCTTGCAAAGTATGGCAAAGCAACCCCAGAAGCACTTGCAGAATCTGCATTGTGGGAAGCATCTTTATTTGAAGAGCATGGTTTCTCAGATATAAAAATTTCAGTAAAACATCATGATCCAGTAACTATGGTTAAGGCCTATCGCTTACTTGCAGCAAAATGTGATTATCCATTACATCTTGGTGTGACCGAGGCTGGACCAATATTCCAAGGCACAATTAAATCTGCAACTGCATTTGGTATTTTGTTGGCTGAAGGAATTGGCGACACGATTCGTGTTTCATTATCGGCGCCTCCAGTTGAAGAGGTAAAGGTAGGAATTTCAATTCTCGAATCTTTAAATCTGCGCCAGCGCAAACTTGAAATTGTTTCTTGCCCATCATGTGGTCGCGCCCAAGTTGATGTTTACACATTGGCAGAGAAGGTGCAGGCTGGATTACAAGGAATGACAGTGCCACTTCGTGTTGCAGTAATGGGATGTGTAGTTAATGGACCTGGTGAAGCACGTGAAGCAGATCTTGGTGTTGCATCTGGAAATGGTAAAGGCCAAATATTTGTAAAGGGTGAAGTAATTAAAACTGTCCCTGAGGCACAAATCGTGGAAACCTTAATCGAAGAGGCGATGCGCCTTGCCGATGAGATGGAAGCTGCTGGTGTCGCTTCAGGTGAACCATCTGTCACTGTTAAGTAGGTAGGCTTACCCGCATGTTGCGGATGTCCACATTATTACTGCGCACATTGCGCGATGATCCAGCTGATGCAGAGGTTGCATCTCACCGGTTATTAGTGCGCGCTGGTTTTGTTCGCCGTATTGCTGCCGGAATTTATAGTTGGTTGCCACTTGGATATCGCACCTATCGCAAGATTGAAAATGTTGTTCGTCAAGAGATGGATGCTGCTGGATTTCAAGAGGTTCACTTTCCAGCACTGCTTCCAAAAGAGCCATATGAAGCAACTAATCGTTGGCAAGAGTACGGCCCAGATTTATTTAGATTAAAAGATCGTAAGGGAAATGATTTTCTGTTAGGGCCAACCCATGAAGAGATGTTTACCTTGATGGTTAAAGGTGAATTCTCATCTTATAAAGATCTGCCACTTTCCATTTATCAAATTCAAACAAAGTATCGTGATGAACCACGTCCGCGCAGTGGAATTATTCGTGGTCGTGAATTTGTGATGAAGGATTCTTACTCATTTGATGTGGATGATGCTGGGTTAGAAGCTTCTTACAACGCACACCGCGCCGCATACATCAAAACCTTTGATCGCCTAGGACTTAAATACAACATCGTTTCAGCAATGAGCGGTGCTATGGGTGGATCTAAATCTGAAGAGTTCTTAGCACCATGCCCAACTGGTGAAGATACATATGTACTTTGTAATGGTTGTGGATATGCGGCAAATGTTGAGGCGATGACAACTGCAGTTAAACCTTTTGCAGGTAAAGCAGCTGGTGCAATTGAAATTTTAGATACACCAAACACGCCAACTATTGATTCATTAGTTGAAGTTTTAAACACCAAATACAGCGCGAACATCACCGCTGCAAACACATTAAAAAATGTATTGCTAATGGCGGATGAAAAACCAATTTGCGTGCTGGTTCCAGGAGATCGTGAAGTAGATTTAAAGAGAGTAGAAGCGAATCTTTCTGGCATAACTGAGCTGCGCTTATTTGAAGATGCAGATTTTGCCAAGCATCCTAAGTTTGTAAAGGGTTACATCGGTCCACAAAATGCGAAAGAGTTTGGTTTAAAACTTTACGCAGATCCACGAATTGTTGAAGGCTCTGACTGGGTGACTGGTGCAAATAAGAAAGATACACATGCACGCAATGTGGTTTGTGGTCGTGATTTCAAGGTTGATCAATACATCGAAGCTGCAGAGGTTAAAGCTGGAGATGCATGTCCTAAATGTGAAAAACCAGTTGTCATTGATCGCGCAATTGAAATCGGTCATATTTTTCAATTAGGGCGCAAGTATGCACAAGCACTTGGGTTAACTGTTTTAGATAAAGAAGGTAAGCCACAAGTTGTCACGATGGGCTCTTATGGAATTGGTGTATCACGTGCGGTAGCTGCAATTGCAGAACAAACTTATGATGAACTTGGACTTAATTGGCCAGCAGAGGTGGCACCAGCTGATGTGCATATTGTGGCAACTGGTAAAGATGATCTGCCATTTGATACAGCTGAAAAAATTGCTACCGAACTAGAGGCAAAAGGTCTGGAAGTTTTACTAGATGATCGCCGCGAAGCTAGCCCTGGTGTTAAATTTAAAGATGCAGAATTAATTGGAATTTCCAAGATCATTATTGTTGGTAAAGCACTTGCTGATGGCAAGGTAGAAATTCGCGATCGCAAATCTGGTGATAAATCAGAGGTAGCAGTTGCTGATGTTGTTAAATTCCTGAACAAGTAATTTAGATAAGTAATATGGATTTAGAAGTCGCTATCTTCCTAGCGATTGCATCTGGTTTTGCTGGCTTTGTTGATGCCATGGCAGGTGGCGGGGGATTAATTCAATTACCGGCCTTAATACTGGGTCTACCAAATAAAGAGTTGCCACTAATTCTAGGAACAAACAAAGTTCCCTCCGCCTTTGGCACAACCGCTGCGGCTCGTAATTACTTTAAAAATATAAAGCCTGATATTCCGCTCACCTTAACCATGATGTTCCCAGCATTTATTGGATCTATTGGTGGTGCTTACTTTGCTGCTTCTGTGCCAAAGGAGTTCTTCAAACCATTTATTGTTTTTCTCTTAATAGTTGTTGTCATCTACACCTGGCTTAAGCCTGAGCTTGGTATGGATGAGAAATTAAAGTTCTCGCACAAGAAAAGATTGTTTCTAGTTGCACTGATTGGGTTATTAATTGGATTTTATGATGGCATCTTTGGCCCAGGAACTGGCACCTTTTTAGTCTTCTTCCTAGTTTCCGGAATTGGTTACGCCTTCCTAAAAGCATCTGGCACAGCAAAATTAGTTAACTTATCTACCAATATCGGCGCCATCTTAAGCTTTCAAATTACCGGTCATATTTGGTGGCAATTAGGTTTATTACTGGCTGGTGCCAATGTAACTGGTGCAATTATTGGTTCCAAACTAGCAATTAAAGGTGGCTCACCACTTGTCAGAAAAGTCTTTTTAGTAGTTACAACTTTATTAATAGCCCGCGTTGCTTGGGATACTTTTATAAGTTAGAATTACCACACAACGTTTCACAAAAACTTAATATGGAAAAGAGTAAGAATGAGTAATAAAGAGCAGGTTGCCGCAGCGATTACGCCGGCCATTGAATCACTTGGATTTTATTTAGAAGATATAACAATCACATCTGCCGGCAAGCGCAGCATGCTGACTGTAATCGTTGATGGCGATACCCACCTATCACTTGATCAAGTAACTGTTGCAACTAAGGCAATCAGTGAGATCGTGGAGAATCTACCAACCTTAGGAAGTAATCCATTTACATTAGAGGTGACATCTCCTGGATTAGATCGCCCCCTTACCAAGCCAAGACACTGGAGTAAAAATAAGGATCGATTAATTAAAGTAATTTTGTTAGATGGTAAAGAGGTCAATGGCCGAATCAAAGATTCAACTCAAAGTTCGGCAACTATTGATGAACAAGTAATTAATTTTTCAGAGATTAAACGAGCAACACTTGAGATTGAGTTTAAGCAGGTAAATAAGTGAGCGTTGATATAAATGCTCTTAAAGTTTTAGCTGCGGAAAAGAAATTACCACTAGAGCGATTAATTAGCGCAATTGAAAATGAGGTTGCTGCGGCATACGCTGCGCTACCAGAACATAAACCGCATGGTCGCGCAGTTTTAAATCGCGAAACTGGTGAGTTAGTAATTTATGTGCCAGTACTTGGGCCAGATGGTGATCGCATCGATACTGTTACTGATAATCCAGATGGTTTTGCAAAACTTGCCGATAAAACTGCCCGTAAAACAATTAAAGAAAAAATGCGTGAGGCTAAAGATCTAGAGGTTGTTACTGAGTTCAGTGGAAGTGTTGGCGATGTAATTTCTGGTGTTGTTCAGCAAGGACGAGATGCAGAAATTATTTATGTAAATTTGGGAAGAGTTGAAGGAAAGGTGCCGGCGACTGAACAAGTCAAAGGTGAAGTTTATAAACATGGCGATCGCATTAAATGTTTTGTTGTAGATGTAAAACAAGGTGAAAAAGGTCCTGAGGTAACACTTTCTAGATCTCATCCAGCACTTGTAAAGATGTTATTTGCACTTGAGTGTCCAGAAATTAAAGATCGCATCGTAGATATTGTTGGTATTGCGCGCGAAGCCGGAGCTCGTACAAAACTTTCAGTTCGCACACATCGCGCCGGCGTTAGTGCCAAAGGTGCGTTAATTGGTCCGCAAGGATCGCGTGCTCAAAATGTGATGAATGAATTAAATGGCGAGAAGATCGACATTATTGATTTCAGTGAAGATCCAGCAACATATGTTGCAAATGCACTTGCACCAGCAAAGGTAAGCTCTGTTGAAGTTGTTGATTTAGAAACAAAATCTGCAAAGGTAGTTGTTCCGGATTATCAATTATCACTTGCGATTGGTAAGGATGGGCAAAACGCCAGACTTGCCGCACGACTTACGCAGTGGCGCATTGATATTCATCCAGATAATCCAGTTACTCATATCAAGGCACCAACGGTAGATCAGCCAGAAGTTAACGCTGATATTTCACCTGAACCAGGGGCTTAAGGTAAGGTTGCCGGTGTTCAGTAAGCAGATTCCACAGCGCAGTTGTATTGCCTGTCGGAGGCTAGAAAATTGGACAGATTTAATTCGAACAGTTTTAGTCGGCGATGAAATCAAAGTCGATGAAGATCATCGAATGCAAGGCCGTGGAGCTTGGCTTCATAGCAATTGCCTTCAGATCGCAATTGAGCGAAAAGCATTTAATCGGGCCTTTAATTACGAAGGTCAGTTAAAAATGCAAGCAGTAAGTGATTACTTAAAAGGATTAAGTGGTCATTAAATTAACTCTAAATTTATGGAGCGATACGAGAATGAAACTTTAATGAGTACCTACAAATTATGAGCAGGGCAATTTAGGTTCGCATAAAAGTTTGCGAACCAAGACAGGAGATCAGTGTCAAAGGTTCGCGTTTACGAATTAGCAAAAGAGTTAGGGCTGGAAAGTAAAGAGCTCCTAGCCAAGTTACAAGAGGTCGGCGAGTTCGTTCGATCAGCATCATCAACTATTGAAGCGCCAGTGTTGCGTAAGTTGATGGATAAATTCCCAGAATTAACACCAAGTGAGGATGCGCCTAAAGCTAAGAAGGCGCCCGCTAAAAAAGCTGCAGCCAAAAAAGCTGCTGCTAAACCAATGTCAGTTGAGGATCTACCTCCTGAATTACAAGAGGCTGCGAAAAAATTAGTTGCAGAACAACCAAAGCCACCAGTTGCACCAGTAACTCCAGTTGCACCAGTTGTTCCTACATCATCAACTTCACCAACTTCACTGCCACGTCCACCACGTGCAGGTAATAATCCATTTTCATCTGGCGGTGGAATGCCACGTCCACCTGCAAGACCAATTCGTCCAGGTGAACAACGTTTAGCACCAGGACAACGTCCACCAGGTGCACGTCCACCAGGTGCACGTTCAGATATGCAAGGTTCACGTCCAGGATCTGTTCGTCCAGGTTTTGCAGCACGTCCGCAATCTGGCGCACCAACTCGTCCAGGTGGCGCACCTGGTTCAAGACCACAAGGTGGTCCAGGAGGTTCTCCATATCGTTCACCATCTTCATCAGCTCCAAGTACTGGCGCACCATTTGGCGGTAAAGGTGGCGGTCGTCCACCACAACGCGGTGGCGCAGCTGGTGCATTTGGTAAAGGTGGCAAGAGTAAAAATAAAAATCAACGCAGTAAGAAAGAACGCCGCGAAGAGTTTGAAAATTTACCAGCACCAACACTAGGTGGCGCAGTTGTTCCACGTGGTGATGGCAAAACTGTTATTCGCATGCGACGCGGTGCAACACTTATGGATTTTGCAGAGAAAATTAAGGCAGATCCAGCCGCATTAGTTTCTGCGCTATTTCACTTAGGTGAGATGGTTACAGCAACTCAATCAGTTGATGAAGATACCTTTGCAATTTTAGGTTCTGAGCTTGGATTCGTAATACAGATCGTTTCCCCAGAGGATGAAGATCGTGAATTACTTCAAGAGTTTGATATTGATCTAGAACAAGAGTTAGCCGAAATTGATCCAGAAGATCTAGTTGTGCGCTCGCCAATTGTGACGGTAATGGGTCACGTAGATCATGGTAAGACGCGCTTACTTGATGCAATTCGATCTACAGAGGTTGTTAAATCTGAAGCGGGCGGAATTACGCAGCACATTGGTGCTTACCAAATCCATCATGAACATGATGGAAATAATCGTCCAATTACCTTTATTGATACACCGGGCCACGAAGCATTTACCGCAATGCGTGCTCGAGGTGCGAAGGTAACTGATATTGCAGTACTAGTTGTTGCTGCCGATGATGGCGTTATGCCACAAACCATTGAAGCGCTAAATCACGCACAAGCAGCTGATGTGCCAATTGTGGTTGCCGTTAACAAGGTTGATAAAGAGGGTGCTAACCCAGACAAGATTCGTCAACAATTAACTGAGTACAACTTAATTGCAGAAGAGTACGGCGGACAAACTATGTTTGTTAACGTATCTGCATTAACTGGTGCTGGCCTTGATCAATTACTTGAAGCGATTTTGTTAACCGCTGATGCAGCTATTGATTTACGCGCAATTGCCGATGATGTAGCACGTGGTGTTGCCATTGAAGCTAACTTAGATAAGGGTCGTGGACCTGTTGCCACAGTATTAGTACAACGTGGAACGTTGCATGTAGGAGATGCAATTGTTGCCGGTGGTGCTTATGGTCGCGTTCGTGCGATGTTAGATGAACATGGTGAGACAGTTGAAGAGGCTGGTCCATCACGTCCGGTGCAAGTACTTGGATTTACATCAGTACCTGGTGCTGGTGACACATTTATGGTTGCCGAAGATGACCGAACTGCCAGACAAATTGCAGAGAAGCGTCAACTTGCACAACGAAACGCCTCCCTTGCTAAGGCACGCAAGAAGGTATCGCTGGAAGATTTCCTAGAACAATCAAAGGTAAGTACTTTGAATTTGATTCTAAAGGGCGATGTGTCCGGTTCGGTAGAAGCATTAGAAGATGCATTAGTGCAGCTTGATGTGGGAACAGATGTTGATCTTCGTGTAATCCACCGTGGTGTTGGTGCAATTACTAAGAACGATGTAACGCTGGCATCTGCATCTACTGCGGTAATTATTGGCTTTAACGTTAAGCCAGAGCCACAAACTGCAATCTTTGCTGATCAAGAGGGCGTAGATATTAAGTTCTACACCGTTATCTACAAAGCAATTGAAGATATCGAAGCTTCTCTTAAGGGTCTGCTTAAGCCAGAGTTTGAAGAGGCAGTACTTGGTAATGCTGAAGTTCGAGATATCTTTAAATCAAGCAAGGTTGGAAATATTGCTGGTTGTATGGTCTCAGATGGAATCATTCGACGTAATGCAAAGGCGCGCACACTACGTGCCGGCGTTGTAATTGGCGAAAACCTAAGTATCGATTCACTTCGCAGATTTAAAGATGATGCCACTGAAGTTCGTGATGGATTTGAGTGCGGTATCGGTCTTGGATCATTTAAAGATCTACAAGTTGGCGATGTAATTCAGGTTTACGAGATCCGCGAGAAAAAGCGAGCTTAAGTTATGCCAAGTAATCGTGCACTAAAAGTGGCAGATCGAATTAAAGAGTTGATCGCAACTACTATCGAGACGCGGGTTAAAGATCCGCGTCTAGGTTTTGTCACCATTACTGATGTGCGCGTTACTGGAGATTTACAACAAGCCTCAATTTTTTACACCGTTCTTGGTGACACCCAAGCTCATGAAGCAACCGCTGCAGCATTAAATTCGGCAAAGGGAATGTTGCGCTCAGAGGTTGGTCGCGCACTTGGCCTGCGCATTACCCCAACAATTGAATTCTTTTTAGATGGCTTGGCAGATTCGGCGAAAGAGATGAATGATCTAATTGAGCAAATGCATAAAGCTGATGAAGAGCTAGCAAAATTGCGCGCTGGAGCAAAGCCAATTGTCGAAGATCCTTACAAAAAACACGAGTAATTAATGGATGGCTTTTTACTAGTTGATAAAGCCGGTGGCATGACTAGCCATGATGTTGTTGCGATGGCACGTAAGAAGTTAAATACCAAACGAGTTGGCCATGCTGGCACATTAGATCCAATGGCAACTGGGGTTTTAGTAATTGGTGTTGGTGTTGCAACAAAACTTCTTCCTTACATCACTGACGGCAAGAAAGCTTATGAAGCCACAATTTCATTAGGTAAAGCAACTCACACCGATGACAAAGAGGGCGATGTAATTTCAACTGCAGATACCTCCGCAATTGCTGATGAACAGGTAAAAAATGAGTTAGCGAAATATGTTGGCAAGATTAAGCAAAAGCCATCATCGGTTTCAGCAATTAAAATTGATGGAAAATCTGCCCACCAAAGAGTTCGCGATGGTGAGCAAGTAGATCTGCCAGCTAGAGATGTTGAGATCTTTGAATTAGTAATTAACCAAATTCGCCATCTGCCAGATTCATTAGAGGTTGATATTGCAGTTACCTGTTCTGCTGGAACTTACATTCGAGCAATCGCACGCGATCTTGGGGATGCATTAATGGTTGGTGGTCACTTAACCGCACTTCGGCGCACCTTAGTTTCACCCTTTGCAATTTCAGATTGCCTACCAATTGCAGATGCCAGATTAATTGATACTGCTCAATCAATTGGCAAGATTTTTCCAATTCGAAAATTAGATTTGGCAGAGCTGCGTGAAATTGGATTTGGACGTGTTATCTCCCAAAGTAAAGAGCAAGGAATTTCAGTTGCGGTAAATAATGAGGATCATTTCTTTGCGTTGTTGGAAAATCGGGAACAAGGTGGGCAAATTGTGGCAGCGCCAATCCTGGTTAACTCTGGTGTGAAAGAATAAGTGCCATGAGCAAAGTTGTCGCAATCGGTATTTTTGATGGTGTGCACTCTGGCCATCAACAAATAATTGCTAATGCCAAACATGATGGTGATGTCACAATCATGACCTTTGATCCGCATCCAGTTTCAGTTGTTGCGCCAGAGCGCACACCAACACAACTTTTGCCAATTAAGGATCGAATTGAATTTTTAAAGCAGGCAGGTGCTGCCAGTGTTGAAGTAGTTAATTTCACTAAGGAGTTTTCCCAATTATCAGCAGATCAATTCATTGAAGATATCTTGGTTGGGCGCTTTGCTGCTGAGCATGTAGTAATTGGTGAAAACTTTAATTTTGGATTTAAAGCACAAGGTACCCCAAAGTATTTATCTGAGGTTGGACCAAAGTATGGATTTGGTGTAACCATTGTGAAATTACAAGAAAATCGTGGTTCAACTATTTCTTCAACTCGAATTCGTTCCTTAATTATTGATGGGCAAGTAGAGCGCGCCAATGAGTTATTAACGCGTAATTTTTACTTGACTGGCCCAGTTGTGCATGGTGAAAAACGAGGACGTGAAATTGGTTATCCAACTGCAAATATTGGATTAACTGCGCTGGCAACAATCCCAGCCGATGGTGTTTATGCTGGTTGGTTAACTGTTGAAGATATTAAATGGCCAGCTGCTATATCAATTGGAACTAATCCAACCTTTCCTGGCGTTCGCGGGCGACAAGTTGAAGCGTATGCACTTGATCAAGTTGGTTTAGATTTATATGACAAGCAGGCAAAGTTAGAGTTTGGTTTTAGATTAAGAGATACATTGAAATTTGATGGCCTTGCCCCATTGCTTGAACAAATGAAGAAAGATTGCGATAAAGCGCGAGAATTAACGCGCATTTAACGCTCGATTTTTACTATCAGATTGCCGCTGGTAATCTTGGGCCACTAAAGCGAGAAAGTGCGCCTTCGTGAATTACACCGAGGCCCTCGTGACAGAACAGAGGAGCTATACAAATGGCATTAACGCCAGAAGCTAAGAAAGAAATTATCAGCAAGTACGGTTCATCTGCGACTGACACAGGTAGCCCAGAAGCACAGGTAGCACTTCTATCAAAGCGAATTGATGAGATCACAGAACATTTGCAAACAAATAAGAAGGATCATCACAACCGTCGTGGTTTGTTATTAATGGTAGGTAAGCGTCGTCGTATTTTGCAGTACCTCGCTAAAACCGACATTGATCGCTATAGAGCGATTATCGAAAAGCTCGGTATTCGTCGTTAAATAAATTAATTAGCTAAATTAGCTAATTAACGAGTAGTACAAAACTTTATTTGCACGAGTTTTGGTCCTCGGTAGTGGTTTCCGGATAGTTTTTAATAAATTTGCCGTGAACTTCGATCGAAGATCCAATCTCCAGTAAAGTTTTTTAGAAATGGAGATGACCTATGGAAGGTCAAGATGTTAAGTCAGCCGTTGCCAAGATTGATAACGGTAAATTTGGAAAGCGGGAGATCCGCTTTGAAACTGGACGACTAGCTCGTCAAGCAGCGGGAACCGCTGTTGTGTATTTAGATGATGACAGCATGTTGCTATCTGC
>WLQA01000014.1 GCA_009698515.1 Actinomycetota bacterium | reverse complement strand
GAACTCGACCATCGCCTGCGCACTCACCACACGGATCTGTAATTACAGAACCAAAACCGCCACAATTATTACAAGGCCTTGAAGTCATTACCTGACCAAGAATTGAACGTGCCACCTGTTGCGTTTCACCTCGGCCTTTACAAATCTGACATGTGCTTGGTTTGCTGTTATTTGCGCAACCTGTGCCATTGCACTTTGTGCAGGCAATTGCGGTTTCGACATTTAGATCACGATCGCAACCAAAGGTTGCCTCCATTAGATCAACCTCGACTCTAATTAATGCATCTTGTCCGGCACGTGTTCGAGGTCTTGGTCCACGTTGTCCACCGCCACCAAAAAATGCATCCATGATGTCGCCAAACCCAAAGTTGGCATTACCAAAACCGCCACCAAAACCACTTCCGCCAATATCGTAATTTTGTCTTTTATCTGGATCACTTAATACTTCATATGCAGCGGTGATCTCTTTAAATTTCTCCGCCATCGCCGGATCTGGATTTACATCTGGATGATAACTTCGCGCTAATTTTCGATACGCCTTTTTAATATCATCAAAGCTGGCATCACGATCTACGCCAAGTGTTTGATATAAATCAGCCATTACTTACTTTCAACCAAGAATCTGCCAACATAATTGGCAACTGCATTTACGGCACTCATTGAAGCTGTGTAATCCATTCGAGTTGGTCCAATAATTCCCATCGCCCCTAAATCCCCATATCCAACACTTACTAGGCTGGTAGAACGCAAAGATTTTTCATTTTGTTCCTCGCCAATTAAAACCTTTACCGATGAATCTGAATCAGATAACAATCTGAGTAATACAACCTGCTCTTCTAGTGCTTCTAGGATCGGATGCATGCTTTGGGTTAAATCTTGATTAGCTCTGGCTAAGTTAGAGGTTCCAGCAAGAACTACCTTCTCTTCTGGATGCTCAACTGCCATTTCAATTAATGTGGTCATAATCGTCACAACATTCGCTCTTTCATTTCCACGAACTCCACTGCCTAAACCTTCGATTTTGCTTGCTACATTTGCTAGAGATTGATTAGCAACTAATGAATTTAACTTCTTGTGTAGATCCGATAGTGAGCCATCTGAGATATCAAAAGGTAATTCAATCATTCGCTGTTCAACTCGACCAGCATCAGTTATTAACACCATCATTACTCGAGTTGGGGCTAATAAAACCAATTCGATATGACGCACCTTTGCCCTGGTTAAAGATGGGTACTGAACTACTGCTACCTGCTTTGTGACCTGTGCAAGTAAGCGAACTGTTCTGGAAATAACATCATCTAAATCACTGGCACCATCTAAAAATGTTTCAATCGCTTTGCGTTCAGCACCTGATAATGGTTTTACCGCCGCCAACTTATCGACAAATACTCGATAACCTTTATTGGTTGGAATGCGTCCGGCACTTGTATGTGGCTGGGTAATTAAACCAGCCTCTTCCAGCACCGCCATTTCATTTCGAATAGTTGCCGGTGAAACTCCCAAGCCATGACGAGATGCTAAAGATTTTGAACCAACTGGCTCTTCAGTTGCAACATAATCTTCAACGATTGCGCGCAGGATTGCTAATTGCCGGTGTTGCATACCTATTTAATTACCATCAATACAGTTGTAAGAGTTAGTAGAAAAAAAGCAGGAAAGGCACTCTTTAATTTTTCGGCACGAAAGTGAGCATAAATTGCAACGCCCATAGCGATCCAAATTGTGCCAGCGGCATACCATCCAATTGAATCTGCACGATTTTTCAAACCCCAAATTAATCCAACAGCTGCAATTGCTTCTACTACGCCAATTAATCTAGCTAGCAAATCATTAATTCCCACATCGCGAGTTCCAGATAAACCTGCATTGGTACCAGATACTTTGCTTAACCCAGAGATTAAGAAGATAACTGCCAATAAACCGGAGATAATGTTGTAACTCATAAGGCCACGCTACTACAGAAGTATTTCGCGCACGATTCGATCTGCAATTAACCGGCCATTCAAACTCAAACTAACAGTTCCAGCAGCCCATTTGCCGGCATCTAAAGCACCGTTTTCCAAATATGGGCTTAATGTATTTAATTGGTCACTGTTCAAAGTTTGTTTTTGGATTCCTTCTGGCAATCTAATCGACAACATTAATCTTTCAGATTCAATTTGAATTGGCTCTAAAACTTCAAAATCTTGGGTTGGTGATTGATTTTTACTTATCTTTTCCTTATACAAATTTGGATGCTTTACATTCCACCACCGCTTGCCATTGATATGTGAGTGCGCGCCAGGTCCGGCTCCCCACCAATTCGCATTTAACCAATAGGCGATATTGTGTTTGCTCTCTCCGCCAGATTTACTCCAATTACTTAATTCATACCAAGTAAATCCCGCCTTACTAAATGCGTTATCGGCCATTAAATACTTCTCGGCGGTTAAATCATCATCGACCTTTGCGATCTCACCACGTTTGATCGCATTTGCTAATTTAGTTCCCTCTTCAACAATTAATGCATAGGCGCTAATGTGATTAATTGGTAATGCCAAGGCGGCATCAATACTTTCTTGCCAATCAGCAATGCTTTCACCAGGAGTGCCATAGATCAGATCAACTGAAATATCGGTAAAGCCAACCTCATGTGCCCAGTTAGTTACTTGTGGCAAATTTGCCGGATTATGTGTTCGGTCCAAAGTTTTTAATACATGCGCTACCGCAGATTGCATGCCGAAGGAGATTCGATTTATACCGGCAGCTTTAAATGCTGCTAACTTTGCCTTATCAACAGTATCTGGATTTGTTTCTAATGTAATTTCGCAATCATCTGTTAACCCAAAATTATCAGTTATTGCGGAAATAACCCGGGCGATATCTGTTGGCTCCATAAGTGAAGGAGTTCCACCACCGAAAAAAATAGTTGGAACAGATGCTTGGCCAACTTGTAATTTAGCTTGAGCTATCTCTGCGATAAGTAAGTCAATGTATGAATTGGATATTTGCGTTAAGCCTTCTGAGATTTGTAACTCTGCTGGCGTATAGGTATTAAAGTCACAGTAACCACAACGTTTTACGCAGTAAGGAATGTGCACGTAAAAAGATAGATTCACTGAATTTACTTTTCTTTAGCCTTATCTGAATCGGTGGTAAGCGCCGCAATAAATGCTTCCTGTGGAACTTCAACTCGACCCACCATCTTCATGCGCTTCTTACCCTCTTTTTGCTTCTCTAATAATTTACGTTTACGAGTGATGTCTCCGCCATAACATTTAGCAAGCACATCTTTACGAATCGCTCTAATATTTTCACGAGCAATAATTTTGGCACCAATCGCTGCTTGGATCGGCACTTCAAATTGTTGTCTCGGAATTAATTCGCGAAGTTTCTCCGTCATCATTACGCCATATGCATATGCTTTATCGCGGTGCACAATTTGGCTAAATGCATCAACTTTTTCACCTTGCAGCAAGATATCTACCTTTACTAAATCTGCCGCCTCTTCACCAGTTGGTTCATAATCTAAAGATGCATAACCACGGGTTCGAGATTTCAAGTTATCAAAGAAATCAAAGACAATTTCAGCAAGTGGCAAGGTGTATCTGATCTCTACTCGATCTTCAGATAAGTAATCCATGCCCTTTAAAATTCCGCGCCGCTGTTGGCATAACTCCATGATGCTGCCGATAAATTCACTTGGTGCCAAAATAGTTGCGCGTACCACTGGCTCTTGCACCTCGGCGATTTTGCCATCTGGATATTCAGATGGGTTTGTAACAGTTAATCGCTTGCCATCATCTAATGTGACGTTATAAACCACGCTCGGTGCAGTTGAAATTAATGTTAATCCCGCTTCACGTTCTAACCGCTCACGCACAATCTCCATGTGTAATAAACCTAAGAAGCCACAGCGGAAACCAAAGCCAAGTGCGGTAGATGATTCTGGTTCAAAAACTAAAGCTGCATCATTTAATTGCAACTTATCTAGCGCCTCGCGCAGCATTGGATACTCAGCACCATCAATTGGAAATAAACCAGAGAAAACCATTGGCTTAGGATCTTTATAGCCAGCAAGCGGATTCTTAGTCGGATTGTTGTATGTCGTGACTGTGTCACCAACTCGTGATTGGCGAACATCCTTAACGCCGGTAATTAAATAACCTACTTCGCCAACTCCTAATCCTTTGCTGGCTATTGGCTCTGGTGAAATAACACCAACCTCTAACATCTCATGTCTGACACCGGTTGAGTACATTTGAATCTGATCACGAGGAGATAGATGTCCATCTACTACTCGAACATAGGTAACAACGCCACGATATAAATCGTAAACAGAGTCAAAAATTAAAGCTCTGGTCGGAGCATTTGCGTCTCCAGTTGGCGCCGGAATTTGCTTAACAATCTGATCTAATAATTCAACAACCCCATCTCCGGTTTTTCCAGAAACACGCAAGCAATCCTCTGGTTGGCAGCCAATTAATTTTGCTAACTCAACTGCAAACTTTTCCGGTTGCGCAGCAGGTAAATCGATCTTATTTAGTACTGGAATAATCGTAAGGTTATTCTCCATTGCTAAATACAAGTTAGCCAATGTTTGTGCTTCGATACCTTGCGCACAATCCACCAACAAAATTGCACCTTCACAAGCAGCTAGCGAGCGCGATACCTCGTAGGTAAAATCTACGTGACCAGGTGTATCGATCATATTTAATATGTAATCTTTATTATCAATGCCAGATTTCCAAGGCAGACGAACTGCTTGGCTTTTAATTGTTATGCCACGTTCGCGTTCAATATCCATCCGATCTAAGTACTGCGCACGCATATTCCGATCTTCAACTACGCCAGTAATGCCAAGCATTCGATCAGCAAGTGTTGATTTGCCATGATCAATATGGGCAATGATGCAGAAATTTCGAATTTGATCTGGATTTGTCGCAGCAGGTTGCGGTGCTTTTGCAGAGGATATTGCAGGCATCTGTACTTCGCCCTTACGCCTTAGGAGTTACAGGCGAATTAACGAACGCCAGCTTTGTTAGCTAACTTAGCCAACGCTGACTTTTTATTTGCTGCTTGGTTTGCGTGAATTACACCCTTTGAAACAGCCATATCTAATGAACGAGATGCATCGCGAAGTTCAGCGGTGATCTTGCTCTTGTCGCCAGCAGTTACTGCATCGCGGAAACGACGGATCGCTGTCTTAAGTGCTGAGCGGTACGCCTTGTTGCGATCCTGCGCCTTATTGTTGGTGCGGATTCGCTTGATCTGCGACTTAATATTTGCCACGAATAGATTTCCTTTTCATTTGAAATTTACTAATTAATTTTCGAGAAGGCGCATCGTATCAGCGCATCGGATTAGGCTCAAACTGAGCGTATTACTTGGTACCGCGGGCGGTGCTGATGGTAATAATTGCTCGCTCTAGCGCATATGCCGGATCTGCCGCCGCTCCCTTTATATCTGCATCTGCTTGCGCCAATACGATCACAGATCTGGCAAGAGCATTCTCACTCCACCCACTTAATTGCCTGCGCGCCTTATCAATCTGCCAAGGTGGCATTCCAAGTTGAGATGCTAAATCAAATGATTTTAAACCTCGTGATGCACCTGAAACCTTTGCCATGGTTCTAATTGATGCAGCGATGGCGCTGACAATTAAAACTGGATCAGTACCGGTATTAATTGCATTTCGTAATGAGATTAATGCATGCGCGGTTTTGCCATCAAGGACCGCATCTGCCACATCGTATCCAGTAGTTTCAATCCGGCCTTGCTGATAAGCCGCAACATCATCTTCATCAATTAATTTGCCATCCGCCACATCGCTAGCAAGTTGCGAACAGGCAGCTCCCAGTTCGCGCAAATCACTTCCCAGTGAATCAATTAATGCTTGCACCGCTTCAGTAGAAATCTTTCGCCCTAATCTTTTAAATTCACCTCGGACAAACTCAGATTTCTCGCTATCTTTCTTGATCGCATCAGCAGCAATTACTTGTGCGCCAGCTTTTTTAACCTTATCTACTAAGGCTTTTCCTTTCACGCCACCTTTATGCCACAACAATAAATTTAAATTCTCATCTGGATTTCCTAGATAATCAATTATCTCTTCGCTGCATTCAGCGGTTAAATCTTGGATCTCTTTGATAACCACAATGCGGGTATCTGCAAACAAAGATGGTGCAAGTGCATCTGTTATTACGCCAACTTCAATCTCATCTGTTGAAATAGTTGTAACTTGCGCGCCAGGATTTGCTGCCAGAATTTCTGAGATGGCTCGGTCAGCAAGTAGCCCTTCGGCACCTTGAATTAAAACTAACCCCACCTAATTTGCCACCAATCTTTTCCAGTAACCCTGATCTTATTGGGTGAAGCAACTGCAATCCCACCAGATTTATCTGTACGCATAATTTTGATTCCCCGGCGCATAAATTCACCAATCGTCTGGCTGGCTGGATGCCCGTAAGAATTTTCCTTACCAACACTGATTAAGGCAACCGATGGCTTTAGTCGATCTAGCATTGGAAAGAATTGATACATAGAGCCGTGGTGACAAACCTTATAAACATCTACTTGCTGCATCAATTTACTGGTGGAAATTATCTCTTGTACGGGTGGTTCTAAATCCCCAGCCGCAAAAACTTTTAATGCACTCATCTCTATCAAAACCGCAATGCTTGAATTATTTATCATCGAGCCATCACCTGGAAGTGATGCAAAACTTTGACTTACTTTTTCTGGCCAAAGCACCGATATTTTGCTACTGCCGATCTGAAAAATCTCACCTGCCGACACCTGACGAATCTGCGTTGAATCAATTAATTTAATCAACTTCTCATATGCAGATGCTGGCTGGTGATTATTAGATATCCATACCTGATTAACTCTTCGCTTATTAATAGCGCCAGTTAAACCACCAACGTGATCGGCATGAAAATGGGTGAGCACTAACAAAGAAATTTCATCAATCTTTAATCTGGTTAAACATCTATCCATCAACACCGGATCTGGACCTACATCAACAACAATTGCACGGTGATTACTTAGATTTAAAACTAGACCATCGCCTTGTCCGACATCGCAATTTGTTACCTGCCAATCACCTCCTGGCCAAGTCATTCTCGAATAAGTTAGCTGCCCTAATATCAAAACTGAAATAAGTATTAGAACCGACCAATACCTTCGCCAGATAATTACCGCAAGAATAAGCAGGATCGCCATAAAGAATCTCACTGATGAAAACTGTAAAACTGCAAAGCTGGCACCAGCATTACAAACTCCAACAATCCAAGCCGCAAATGGATAGGCAATAGCCAGCAAAAATGAGGATAACACCGGCAGTAATGTTGAAAGTAAAGCCGCGATAAAACCCAAGACTGTAATCGGCGCAATTACTGGGGATACTAAAATATTTGCTGGCACTGTAATCAACGAGAATTGTCCTGATAAGGCAACAATTACCGGTGTACAAAAAATAGTTGCACATACTGGAATAGATATTGATTCAGCAAGTGATTGCCACTTTATTCTTCTTAACAACAACTCATTTAATCTTGGCGCAAGTAGCAATATTCCTGCAGTTGCCAAGACTGATAATGCAAAACCTGGATCAATAGCTTGAAATGGATCAAGCAGTACTAACAAACCAATTGCCGCGCCAAGGGCCGGAATACCAAGTGAATTATCGCCCCGAAATTTTGCAATTAGTAAAACGGTGGTCATAACAGCGGCGCGAAGTACCGATGGCGTTGGCCTTACCAAAAAGATAAAGAAAATTAAGACCAAACCAGTGATGATTAATCTGCTTCGAATATCTTTAAATAAAAATTGCATTAACCACAAAACAAATGCGGCGACCAATGCAAAATTGGCACCACTGACTGCGGTTAAATGTGAGAAACCAACCCGGCGCATCTTGGTAGTAAATGCTTCACTTTGTAGTGAGGTATCCCCCAAAATTAAACCCGGTATAAGTGAGCCAGCATCACCTGCTGGAATTAATTTTCGAAATGAAGATCGAATTGAGTTGGTCATCGATAGCAAATGATTTGGTTGTTGCAGGAGTGCAACATCACCATTTGCAATGGCTAGCGCTGCCACCTTTCGCTCTTTACTCTTAATAATTTTGCAATTTACCCTTATTAGATCACCATTTTGTAGTAATTGACCAGGTGATATCTGCATCCGCATGGGCAGTTGAATCCTGCTGTTGTCGATAGATCTAACTGACACCAAGAAACTTAATTGATCTGGCATTTTATTTGAGCCGCGAATCTTTCCAATTCGAAGAATCGGATCACTAGTTATTTTCGCTGTGATCTCTACTTGGCTGTTAAAAGAGTTGATCACAAGTTGATTTGCTAGGGCTGCTTGTCTAATTGAGATTGCACTAGATCCAGCTATTACCGCGATTAAGAAAATAACCCAAACATTTCGGCGTATCGCAAAAGATGTAAGTATCAGAATTACCAGAAGTGGGAATTTGTAAGTTGGAAAAAATCCAATAACAGCTGCGCCAAACCATAAAGTGCAACCTATTATTAGAAGTCGATAATCAATTAAACGCGAAGTAAACTCTTGATCTCTTCGAATTTTGCGCCACCTAAGCCAGATATCTTTTTCAATTCATCTACCGCTGAAATATGTCCAACCTTGCTGCGGTAATCCAAAATCCGTTGCGCCGTAACTGGACCAATTCCAGGCAGGGTATCTAATTGCGCTGCAGTTGCTTTATTGATATCAAGCGGATTAGTGGAGGTTATCTTGGCGGCTGCTTTCTTAGCCACTACCTGCGCCGGCGCTCCTACCAATATTTGTTCGCCATCAATTAATATCCGTGCCAAATTTATGTCGCTGATATCTACCCCACGCAATTGATTACCCGCCATATTTATCGCATCAATTACTCTGGAACCGATGGTCAAACTATAAACACCTGGATTTGCTACTTTCCCTGCGACATTAACAATGATCTGCGAACTTTGAACTGTTGAACTCTCCTGTATTGGCAAGATCAAATCTTGGGTTAATTCTGGTGCGGCGGATGGTTTTGAGTTTAGAAAATAAAAGCCACCTAAACCTAAACAGAGTGAGAATAATAGGATTAAAGCCCGCTTTTGATCTGGTGAAATATTTAAATCAAACATCTGCCCATCATGGCGCAACTAACAGCAGTTTATTTATTAAAAAGAAAAATTGTGGAAATTAAATTACGAAATTCACAAGCTTTGGCGCAACAACAATTACCTTTTTAATATCGGCACCAACTAATGCTGCTGCAATTTTCTCATTAGCACGCGCTGCCTTCTCTAAATCATCTTTGGTTACGCTAGGTGAAACTTCCAAGCGATCGATGATCTTGCCATTAACTTGTAGAACAACCTCGATGGCATCATCTTCTAATAAGGCTGGATCAACAGTTGGCCAACCAGCATTAGCAATAGCCGGCTTATGTCCAAGTTTTTCCCACATATCCTCTGCGGTGTATGGAGCAACTAATGAAAGTGAAATTGCAATTGCTTCAGCGGCTTCTCGTACAGCTGGATCAGTTGGTCCGCACCCAGAATCAATTGCCTTACGTGTTGCATTTACTAACTCCATAATTCGGGCAACGCAAACATTAAATCTAAATGATTCAACAGCGATCGCAATATCATTTAATGATTTGTGAGTTACTTTGCGTAGAGAAAGATCTCCACTCTTAAAATCCACGCCAGCCTTACTGGTGACATCACCGGCAATTCGCCAGGCGCGATTTAAAAACTTTAATGAACCAGCTGGTGAAACATCAGCCCAGTCGATGTCATCTTCAGGTGGGCCAGCAAAAACCAAGGCAACGCGAATTGCATCAACACCATGTGTGGCTAGCTCATCAGATAAACGAACTAAATTACCTCGACTCTTACTCATGGCAGAGCCATCCATTAAAACCATTCCTTGATTTAAGAGACGTGTAAATGGTTCGGTGAAGTTTAAATGTCCTAGATCATGCAAAACTTTGGTGAAAAATCGTGAGTAGAGCAGGTGCAAGATTGCGTGGGTAACTCCACCTACATATTGATCAACCGGCAACCAGGTTTCAACCGCCTTTTTATCAAATGCCACATCATGTTTATCAACTGATG
Organism: Actinomycetota bacterium; assembly: GCA_009698515.1. Taxonomy (GTDB): domain Bacteria; phylum Actinomycetota; class Actinomycetes; order Nanopelagicales; family Nanopelagicaceae; genus Nanopelagicus. The sequence goes on along the minus strand of WLQA01000014.1, from coordinate 1,364 downwards.
TGTATCGCAAGTAATACCAAGAAGAGTCAAAAAAGGTATCCATAGTGTCGGCATCGCGCTTTGCCGGTGCATTACATTTTGGACAAGCAACATTTACCCAATCACTTGCTGCGCCAAGTGGTGATAAACCCTTTGGTTTTAAATCTAGACCGGCAGCACTTGGTAATTCAACTGGTAATTGATTTTCCGGAACTGCAACTTCTCCACATTTTTCACAGTGAATAATTGGAATTGGTGTTCCCCAAAAACGTTGACGCGAAATTAACCAATCGCGCAGCCGGTAATTACGAGCAGCTTTTCCTAACTTCTTACCAGCCAACTCCTGCGTAATTTTGGTGATCGCTTCATCTTTGGCTAAGCCAGTGATTGATCCGGAATTAATAACCTTGCCATCTCCTGATGTGGCAATGCCAGATTGCGCAGGATCGGCCTCGCCAGTTTCAATTACAACACGTATTGGTAATTTCATTGCTTTTGCAAAATCTAAATCGCGTTGATCATGTGCCGGCACTGCCATGATGGCGCCAGTTCCATAATCAGCTAATACATAATCTGATGCCCAAATTGGAATTCGTTCATCATTTACTGGATTAATGGCAAAGCGATTTAAAAACACACCACTCTTTGGCCGATCAGTTGCCAAGCGATCAATATCTGAATCTGCCTTAACTGAATCAAGATACTTCTTAAATTCAGCTTCCACCTCATTACCGCTGGCTAATTCAGCAGCAAGTGCACTGTCTGCTGCTACCACCATAAATGTGGCGCCAAATAATGTGTCTGGACGTGTTGTGTAAACGGTTATTGGTTGGCTTCTACCCTCAATTTTAAATTCAACCTCAGCGCCGGTTGAACGACCGATCCAATTGCGTTGCATCGTTAAAACTTTTTCTGGCCAATTACCTTCTAATTGATCCATGTCATCTAGCAAGCGATCGGCATAATCAGTAATCTTTAAATACCATTGATTTAATTTCTTTTTAGTAACTGCGTTATCACAACGCTCGCAAAGTCCAGCTACTACCTGTTCATTAGCTAATACAGTTTGGCAATCTGGGCACCAGTTAACGGCGGAATCTTTGCGATATGCCAGTCCCTTGTTATACATCTGTAAAAATAACCATTGATTCCATTTGTAATATTCAGGATCGCATGTGTGAAGTGTTCGATCCCAATCAAATGAACATGCATATCTGCGCATCGATGCTTTTTGAACAGCAATATTTTCATAGGTCCACTCTCGCGGATCACTGTTTCGTTTAATCGCAGCATTTTCAGCTGGCAAACCAAATGCATCCCAACCAATTGGGTGCATGACGTTAAAACCTTTTTGTACCCAGTAACGAGCAATCACATCACCTAGT
>WLQA01000013.1 GCA_009698515.1 Actinomycetota bacterium | reverse complement strand
CTTATTTAGCGCCACTGCAGCTTCTACAAGTATCACTACTTAAACAGGTTAGAGCTCAATCCGCTCCTGATCCATTACTTACCAGAGCACTATTACTAACAATTAATGGAGTTGCCGCCGGACTTCGAAATACCGGTTGATTAATTATTAAAGTTAGTTTGCGCTTTATCTAATCCATCGGCCACTAATGCCAGAACCGCATCAGCACATCGGGTAATAAACTCTGCTAACTCTTTCTTTTCTGCACTTGCAAATTGTTTTAAAACAAAGTCGGCAGGATCTTGTTGACCTTGCGGGCGACCAATACCCATTCTGATTCGAAAGTAATCAGCACTTCCAAGTGATGAAGTTAGGGATTTCAATCCGTTATGGCCATTATCGCCACCGCCAAGTTTTAAACGAAGAGCATTAAATGGCAGATCTAATTCATCATGGGCGACAATTATTTGATCAGTTGGAATTTTGTAAAAATCAGCTAATGCTTTGGCTGGCCCACCGGTTTCATTCATAAAGCCACGAGATTTTGCTAAAACTAAAGTATTTTCACCAGCACGAACTTCACAAATTTCCATCCGAGATTTGTGAGCTGAAAATTTATTGCCATTTGATAATTCGGCAAGCAAAAGTTGCCCAATATTGTGCCGTGTTTTTTCATACTCAGAACCTGGGTTACCAAGTCCAATTACTAACCAACGTGCTGCCATAAGTTAAGGCTAGCGGTTGCTTACTTCTTATCGTCCTTAGCTGCTTCACCTTCAGCTGGAGTAGCAGCGGCAGCGCCTTCAGCACCTTCAACAGGAGCGGCAACAACTGCAACCTCTTCAACCTCAGCCGAACGAACAGATAAGTGAACAACTGTCATCTTTGGATCGCTGACAAGTGTTACACCAGCAGGAAGGACAACCTTGTCGGCAGATAGAGATTCGCCCGCAGCCAAACCTTCCATGCTTAATACAAGGAAGCTTGGAATATTTGTTACATCTGCTTCAACCTCAATAGATGTATTAACATTTTCCAAAATACCATCTTGATCGTACTTACCTTCAGTATGAACTGGAACAGAAACAACAACTTTTTCACCACGACGAACAATTACTAAATCGATATGTTCAAGTAATCCAGTTAATGGATCACGTGAAACAGATTTAGGAAGAGTTAATTCAGTGTGATCATCTAATACAACATCAATCAAAACGTTAGAAGTTTTAAGTGCGACACCTAGTTCGCGAGAAGGAAGCTGCACATGTTGTGGCTTCTCTCCATGACCATAAATTACCGCCGGAATAAATCCATCACGGCGAGCTCTGCGCGATGCACCTTTACCAAATTCGGTACGGCGTGCGCCCTTAATTGAAATTTCAGCCATTTTACTTCTCCCTCGATAACGGTTTTATCCCTCGCGGAACTTAGAGACCGTAGGTTAGCGGGAGAGGGTGAAAAAGGACAAATCCGTGTTGGTTTGGTTTAGCTATGACCATCGAAGAGGCTAGTTACAGAACCATCTTCAAAAACTTCTTTAATTGCACGGGCCAGAAGTGGCGCAATTGAAAGCACTGTTAAATTATCAAATCGGCTTTCTTCTGGAATTGGCAATGTATTTGTGACAACTACTTCAGATACACGAGATTTCTTTAATCTATCAATAGCTGGTCCCGATAAAACTGCGTGAGTTGCCGCAATGATTACATCCTTAGCGCCAGCTTCGATTAATGCATCTACCGCCTTAGTAATAGTTCCAGCGGTATCGATCATGTCATCGATTACTACGCAGGTCATTCCCTTTACATCACCAACCACCTTGCCGGTTGTTGATTCATTTGGAATACGTGGATCACGAGTCTTGTGAATGAATGCAATTGAAGTTCCGCCTAGCATTTCGCTCCAACGTTCTGCAACGCGAACGCGACCAGAGTCTGGTGAAACAATTACTAAATTCTTTCGATCTACTTTACTTCCTACATAATTTGTCAATAGTGGAAGTGCAAATAAGTGATCAACTGGACCATCGAAGAAACCTTGAATTTGTGATGTATGTAGATCAACGCACATCAATCGATCAGCACCGGCAGTTTTGAAAAGATCTGCCATCAATCGAGCTGAAATTGGTTCCCGACCGCGATGTTTTTTATCTTGGCGGGCATATCCATAAAACGGTGCAACAACTGTAATTCGCTTTGCTGATGCACGCTTTAATGCATCCACCATAATCAATTGCTCCATGATTTGTTTATTAACTGGCGCGCTGTGACTTTGAATTACAAATGCATCACTTCCACGAACGCTCTCTTCAAATCGAACAAATATTTCACCATTTGCAAAGTCATATGCTGAAGTTGGTGTAATTGGAATACCGAGTTCTGCTGCAACCTCATCTGCTAACTCTGGATATGCGCGACCAGTAAATAAGCGCAAACGTTTTTCGGAGGATAAGCGGATTTCATTCATTTTGTATCCCCCTTCATTTCCATCTGGTTTTGCAGTGGTTATAAGTTGAACTCTACTAGTTGGCGATTATTCACTAGCACCAGCATTTTTCGCCGCATCTGCTGATTTACTTCCTTTTCGTTTCCGAAGAACCCAACCCAAGATATTTGTTTGACGAGCGCGGCCAATTCCAATCGCACCTGCTGGGACATCTTCATTAATAACAGATCCGGCTGCGGTGTAGGCGCCGTCACCGATTGAAACGGGAGCAACCAACATTGTGTCACTGCCAATTCGAACCTGGTTTCCTACCTTGGTTTGATGCTTATTCTCGCCATCATAATTTACAAAGATTGTGGCTGCGCCGATATTGCTTCCTTCACCAATTTGCGCATCCCCCACATATGAAAGATGTGGCACCTTTGAACCTTTACCAATTGTTGAATTTTTTGTTTCAACATATGCGCCAATTTTTGCTTCTTCAGCTAGCACAGTGCCAGCCCTTAAATAGGAGTACGGTCCAACCTTCGCCGATTTACCGACCTTTGAATCAGTTGCAAAACTTTCTAAAACAGTTGCATCTGCAGCAACTTCGCAATTTACTAATGTTGTTCTTGGTCCGATCACGGCGCCACTGGCGATAATGCTATTTCCGGATATCGCACTGCCAGGATAAATAACAACATCACTTTCTATTTTTACGTTGGCATCAATCCAAGTTGTTGTTGGATCCAAAATTGTTACGCCATTTAACATATGTTGATGGTTGATCCGGTCCTGCATTAAAGCTGCACACTCAGCAAGTTGAGATCGATCATTAATTCCAAGGGTTTCGGTGTAATCATTAGAAAGAACAGCACTTACTTTCTTGCCCGAATTTGTGATTAATCCAATAACATCAGTTAAGTAAAGCTCCTTCTGCGAATTATTACTTTGCAGTTTAGATATAACTTCGCGAAGTTGGGACAGATCAAAGATATATACACCAGTATTAATCTCATCAATTTCAATTTCCAACTCGTTGGCATCGCGCTGTTCAACGATTTTTGCCACTGTGTTGTTTTCACCGCGCACAATTCGGCCGTAACCCGTTGGGTCTGGAAGAAGCGCTGTAAGAACAGAGGCAGAATTTTTTGAAGTGATATGGGCTTCTACAAATTCAGAGAGAGTTTTAGATGTTAGAAGTGGTGTATCGCCAGCCAAAATTAATACGGCGCCATCGCCATTGTGTTCTGCGAGCGCTAATTGAACTGCGCCACCGGTTCCATTTCGGTTCTCTTGAAAAATTGCTTTAGCTTTTGGCGCGATCTGTTGCAAATGCGCTTCTACTTCTTGCCTATGTGCGCCAACGACAACAGATAAAGATTTTGGATTTAAAGGTTCAACCGCAGTTAAAACATTTTCAATTATGGAACGACCAGCAATTGAATGTAAGACTTTTGCAGTTTTAGATTTCATTCGGGTGCCTTCACCCGCTGCTAGGACGATCGTAAGTTCTACTTTGCTCACTTTGATCTCCTAACCCTTGTTAGTTTGTTGGTGTTAGTTTGGTGGCTCCGCCACCAGGTATCGATCCTGGACCCTGAGCTTCAAAGGCTCATGTGCTAGCCACTACACAATGGCGGAACCTGAATTATCCCTTATAACAAGGGAATTTAAAAACTTTCAATAATTCGTGCGCCATGAGCGGGGCCAACCGCTCTTGCGATAGATGAAACAACACCACTTGCACTTAATGCAACAGTTAAATCCATGGCATGTTCCTCATCTGATACCAAAAATGCCACCGTTGGTCCGGATCCAGAAACTATTCCGCCAAGTGCGCCGTAATCAATTCCGACATCTAAAACTAAACGAAGTGCTGGACGAAGTGAACATGCAGCTGCTTGTAAATCATTTGATAGCGCTTTTCCTAATGCTTTGGCATCTCCAGCTCGTAATGCCTGCATTAATACTTCACTTACTTGTGGCGATGCAATTGATAAACCTTCACGCAATCGATCGCACTCTTGATATACCGCAGGTGTTGATAATCCTTGATTAGATAAAGCTAAAACCCAGGTGTAACTTCCTTTGGCAAGTGCAGGCGTAATTTGATCACCGCGACCGGTGCCGATTGCCACACCACCAGAAATTGAAAATGGTACATCGCTACCAATTTGTGAAGCTATTTTTTCCATTTCATCTCTGGATAATCCCAATTCATAAAATGAATCCAATCCAACAATCACGCCAGCGGCATCAGCACTTCCGCCAGCCATTCCGCCAGCAACTGGAATCTCCTTCTTTAATTTTATTTCTAAATCAGCCGGTATTTCATACTCTTTAATCATTAAATTAGCGGCGCGAATTGCCAAGTTACTTGCATCTGCTGGAACACCATGTGCGGTTTGACCAGTAACAGAAATAGTTACGCCAGCTTTTGAAACACCCTCTGAAATAGTTACATCATCAAATAAGGAAATTGCTTGAAAAACCGTTGTTACTTCATGAAAACCATCACTACCAAGTGGGCCGACTGAAAGTTGTAAATTAACTTTTCCAGGTACGCGAGTTACTACTCCATGAGATTTCATATATAGAAAGCGTATTGCTTACTTAAGAAATTTGCTGGGCAATCTGGCTAAATTGCTGAACCGTTAAGGCCTCACCGCGGATAGTTGGATCAATTCCTGCACTTATTAACGCTTGTTCGGCAGGAGCTGAGCCGCCAAATAATTCACTGATCGCACTTCGCATCATTTTGCGTCGTTTCGCAAAAGCATGGTCGATCACTTTAAAAGTTTTTATGCGAAGTTCTTCTGAACCCAAAGGTGGGTGGCGATCAAATCTAACTAAAGCTGAATCCACATTGGGCACTGGCCAAAAAACAGATCTGCTTACAGGACCAGCCCAAGTTAAATCAGCCCACCAATTACTTTTAACAGTTGGTGATCCATACTCCTTGTTATTTGCCTTTGCTACCAGACGTTCAGCAACCTCACTTTGTACCATTACCACGCCACATTTAATGCTTGGAAAATGTTCAAGTAAATTCAATAGGACTGGAACTGAAACGTTGTATGGCAAGTTTGCAACTAACACTGTTGGTAGTGGATTTAAAGTAGGTAAATTACTTACCTGCATGGCATCTTGATTTATCACCTGTAAATTCTCAGCTGCAAATCCGTGTTTAGCTACAGTTGCCGGTAATTGATTAGCTAATCGTTGATCAATCTCGATCGCAATTACAGCTTTACTTGCTTCAAGTAGCGCCAATGTTAATGACCCTAGTCCTGGCCCAATTTCTAAGGCAACATCTGATTTTGAAACATCAGCTAACTTCACAATCTTGCGACAAGTATTTGCATCTACTACAAAGTTTTGACCTAATTTTTTAGTTGGCTTTAAATCTAGCAATGCCGCAAGTTCGCGTATTTCGGCTGCGCCTAATAAATTACTCAATTAAAGCTGCCAAATAATCTAACGGCATTTTCTGCAATTGCTGCAGCTAAGTAATCCTCTGACTCACCGCGTTCGGCAGCCATGGCACGTAATGTGTTTGGAATTTGAGCCGGTGTATTTAAAGCGCCACGATTTGGCATCGGTGCTAAGAATGGTGAATCTGTCTCTACTAACAATAATTCAATCGGGACTAACTTAACCGCCTCTCGCAATGCTGGCGCATTTTTAAATGTCATGGTTCCGGCAAATGAAAGTATGTAACCATTTTCAATACATTCTCTAGCCATTTCTACATCTCCAGAGAAGCAGTGAAAAATGGTTTTTGCGGGCGCTCCTACTTCATTTAATGTATCTAAAACGGCGCGATGTGCATCTCGATCATGAATAACTAATGCTTTGTTGTGGTCTTTAGCGATCTGGATATGCCGGCGAAATGAGTACTTTTGTTTATCCTGCAATTCTGGTTGCGTTCTAAAAAAATCTAATCCAGTTTCGCCAATTGCCCGAACGCGTGGCTGCTTTGCCAGCTCCTCGATAATTGATAAATCCTTCTCAAGATCTTCAACAACTGGTGCTTCATTTGGATGCAATGCAACAGCAGCCAAAACTCGACCCGGAAAACTTTCTGCGCATTTAACCGACCAAATTGATTGTTGAGCTGAATAACCAACCTGAACAATACGATCTACTCCAACACTTGCAGCTTCATCTAATATTTCTTTAATTAGTGGTGAGTCTGCTTCGCAGTTATGAATTAATTCTAAATGCGCATGTGCATCAACAGTATTAGTTTTTAGTGGTGCTGGCAGTGGAGCTACTGGTCGATCAATATCGCGATTATGGCGATCTGCCATCTATTTAATCTCTTCTAACCTTGGAAAGAGAACTGGTGTTTTTGTAACCTTACTGCCAGATGGAAGTTGTCCCCACTTTGCAACATCAGCAATTTTTTGTGCAGAAATTTTTCCGATTGATGCATTCGCGCCCAATGATTCCCAAAGTTTCTCCGTAGTTTCTGGCATAACTGGATGTAGTAAAACAGCAAGCGCGCGCAATGACTCTGCGGTGTTATATAAAATTGCATCCAGTTCAGCTTTTCGTGAATCCTCTTTGGCAACCTTCCAAGGTTCAGTTTCTGTGACATAACCATTAATTCGTTTACAGAAATCCATGATGACATTAATGCCACCTTGAAAATCCAGCTCGCACATTGCAGCATCTGCTTGAGTAACAGTTTGCGCTAATTGTTTTGCCAGTGAATCCTCTTTGGCAACAGGTGGAATTGTGTTGTCACAGTACTTTTCAATCATCGCAATTAATCTGGAGGCTAAATTGCCAAAATCATTAGCTAATTCACTGGTATATCTAGCTGACATGTCCTCCCAAGAAAATGAACCGTCGGTGCCAAATGGAATGGCTCTTAGGAAGTAATAACGAAACGCATCTACACCAAAATCTTTAGTGATGTCTCGAGGTGCAATGCCAGTTAATTTACTCTTTGACATTTTCTCACCGCCTACTAACAACCAACCATGAGCAAATATTTTCTTTGGTGTTGCTACCTTTGCCGCCATTAACATCGCTGGCCAAATAACGGCGTGGAATCGCAAAATATCTTTACCAACTAGATGCACATCTGCCGGCCAGGTTTGCGCAAACTTCTTTCCACCATCACTTGCAGGATCATCGCCAAGTCCAACCGCGGTTGCATAATTTAATAACGCATCAAACCAAACATAAATAACCTGTTTGGTATCCCAAGGAACTGGAATTCCCCAATCAAAGGTAGATCTAGAAATTGAAAGGTCACGAACTTCACCTTCTAAAAATGAAATAACCTCATTGCGAGCACTTGCCGGTTGGCAGGCATCTGGATTGTTTTTATAGTGCGCAAGTAACTCTTCCCGAAAGGCAGATAATTTAAAGAACCAGTTCTCTTCACTTAACATCTCAACTGGTTTTGAATGAATAGGGCACTTGCCATCATCTAGATCACCTGGCAATTTAAACTCTTCACAGCCAATGCAGTATGGACCTTCAAATTTGCCGGCGTAAATAAACCCTTCATCTTTTAAGCCTTGTAGAAATTTTTGAACCCGTTCCATATGTCGCGGTTCTGTGGTTCTAATAAAATCATCATTAGCAATATTTAAATCTCGCCAAACTGGCTTCCATGCGGTTTCAACTAAATTATCACACCAATCTTGCGGTGAAACATTATTAGCTTGTGCTGTATTTAAAACCTTCTGACCATGTTCATCTGTGCCAGTTAAGAACCAAACTGATTCACCTTTTTGACGATGCCATCTGGTTAGTACATCACCAGCAACTGTCGTGTAGGCATGGCCAATGTGCGGAGCATCATTTACATAGTAAATCGGCGTCGTTAAGTAAAAGGATTTATTGGCGCTCATGTTCAGATCTTATCGCCACTTTTGTGCGCCACCATTACATCAAAAACAATCCGCTTTGATATTTCATATTGCTTGGCTACTTCTGCAATCGCCTCTTTACGTGTTAAACCGGCAGCTTCTTGTTTTAAAACATCATTGATTAATTGCATCGAATCTACCTCACGCGATCCGGGATCAAAACCGGAAATCACCAATGTAATTTCTCCAAGAATCTCTTTGGATTCTGACCATTCAACTAATTGCATTAATGATCCGCGAATTACCTCTTCATATTGTTTGCTCATTTCACGACAAAGCGCCGCCATACGAGTTCCACCAAAAGCGTTGCTGGCATCAATTAAAGATTCAGTAATCCGGTGTGGAGCTTCAAATAAAATAATTGTGCGTTGCTCTTCAGCAAGCTCGGTAAACCATTTTAATCTGGCGGCAGATGTTCGCGGTGGGAAACCTTCAAAACAAAATCTGTCAGTTGGTAAGCCAGATAATAAGAGCGCAGTTGTTACAGCACTTGGACCTGGCAAAACTTTTATTTGAACATTATTTTCAATGGCAGCTCTTACTAATCGATACCCAGGATCACTTATTCCTGGCATGCCGGCATCTGTTGCTACCAAAATATCTTTATTTGATTTTAGTAATTTTGTAAGTTCATCAATTCGTTCAATCTCATTACCTTCAAAAAAAGAGATCACCTTTGCATGGTGTTGGATATTTAAGTCTTGGCATAATCTGGCAAATTTACGCGAGTCCTCCGCTGCAATGTAATCTGCTTTTTCGATTGCAGAAATTAAGTGAGCAGAGGCATCACTTACATCTCCGATCGGCAATCCCGCCAAAATCAACATTGGAGAATTCTCTCAGGTTTTAAAGTACTTATAGGCTTATGAGTATGACGCAGGTGAAAAGGTATGTACCCATCACGCTAATTACCTTATTTTCCCTTTTTCTTAGGTTATGGAACTTAAATAAACCAAAAGGTTTTATCTTCGATGAGGTCTATTACGCTAAAAATGCCAACTCACTCATTACTCATGGCGTTGAGCTTAATTCTGCAAATCAATCTGAGTTTGTAGTACATCCACCTTTAGGTAAGTGGTTGATTGGAATTGGCATAAAACTCTTTGGTAATAATGAATTTGGTTGGCGTATAAGTGCGGCTGTATTTGGAACTTTATCAATATTATTAATTTATTTGATTGCGCAACGATTATTTAATTCATACTTGTTAAGCAATATCGCTGCCGGATTAATGGCGCTGGACGGCTTGAATTTAGTTATGTCTCGCGTAGCGTTGCTAGATATTTTTCTAATGTTTTTTATTTTATTGGCCACTTATTTATTCATGCGCAATCAGTATTGGCTTACTGGTATCGCATTAGGTATGGCAACTGGAATTAAATGGAGTGGTGCTTACCTGATACCGATCTTCTTAATTCTTTCAGTAAATTTCGTGCGCACAGGTTTAATTAGGCAAGCACTTATGCGCATCAGCCAATTCATAATCATCCCAATTTTTACTTACTTAATTACATGGAGCGGTTGGCTATTTACCAGCAATGGGTGGGATCGAAACTGGGCCGCCACACAACCAAAAGCTTTCCTGCCAGATGTAATTAGAAACCTTTGGCATTATCACTCCGAGATTCTTAACTTTCATACCGGATTAGATGACACCCATTCATACTCTGCAAATCCATGGAGCTGGTTGATCTTGGGCAGGCCAACCTCCTTTTTCTATGAGACACCAAAAAATTGTGGTGCAACTTCTTGTTCGCAAGAAATATTAGCGATTGGTACGCCGCTACTTTGGTGGTCAGCGGTGATTGCACTAGTTGTAGTAATCGGTTACTGGTTAAGTAAACGCGAACCAATTACCACCCTAATAATCACTGGCTTGGCTGCCACTTATTTGCCTTGGTTCTTCTTTCAAAGTCGAACAATGTTTTACTTTTACGCGGTAAGTATTTCGCCATTTTTAATTTTGGCCTTAGTTTTTCTTATTTCTAAATTAATAGAAGCAGGGATTGATCGAGGTTGGATTTACCTATTTATTTCAGTGATTTTTCTAAACTTCATTTACTTTCTGCCAATTTGGGTTGGAAATGAAATTCCGTATAGCCAATGGTTAAACCGAATGTGGCTGCCCAGCTGGATTTAAATTTACTCGTTTACTGCGCGATCGTTATTTTGTTCTGCAACAACCTGATCAAATACCTGATCTCTAGTTTCTGGAATCGCACGTGCTTGCTCCTGTTGCGCACTCCATTCACCAGGTGATGTTAAATCAATAATTCGTTTAGTTGGGATTGCTTTTGGCGCAGTTGCATATGTTGGTCGAGGTAATTGAGTAGGTTGCCAACCAGCGCGATCTTTTGGAATTACGACAACACCAATTATTTCTGAGCGTTCAGCAAATGGCACCCAATGTTCAGTTGAACTACTTAACTCTTCTTTGCTCTCTTTAATGGATTCACTAATTAAAGGTGTTGGTAATTTAGCATTTGAAATCTTTTCCATTGCTTTAACTCTTCGAATTTTTGCTTGAGATGCAATTACTTGTTTTCGTACATGCACTAAATAAATTATGAAACCGGTTAACGGCACAAATGTTGTTGTCCAAGCAAGTAAACCAAATAGCGCACTAAAAACGGAGAGTGTGTATAAAGAAAATAGTGAACCGAAAATTAATTTACGTTGGAAAATTACTCGAGATTTATCAATCAGTGAATCTTCCATTTTATTTACACTTTGATTTTCCGCTACAACTTGCATGGCATTTTTATATCTATCAATAGATTTGCCTGAAGTTTCTTCGTGGGAACTTAACCATTGCGGTAGGAAGTAAGCAGCCCACATGGCAATGATGATTAAGTAGATAATTCCCGACGCCATAAAGTAGAACGATAAATGTTTAAGCAGGGGTTTAGCGGGATTTAGGTGGTATGTCCGATTTTAAAATTACTTTACAGCGGAATTTTCTTTAACAAATGTAATGTGATCACGCCAATCCCCGGCTATGTGTAAATACTTATTTCGAGCACCTTCCAATACATATCCGGCTTTAATCGCAACTCTCTTAGAGGCTTCATTTTCTGGCCTTAAGTTGATTTCTATCCGATGTAACTTCAAATAATCAAAGGCAAATTTGCTCAGCAGCTTTACCGCTCTTGTTGTGTAACCCCGTCCAGAAAAACGTTGATCAATCCAGTAACCAATGTGAGCACCTCGCATGGCGCCAAAAATTATTCCGCCCAATGTTATTTGGCCGATTAATTTCTCTTTGCCATCGACTATTAAAAAGATTCCAAGTGAGATTGATCTGAGTGCTTTCATTTCACGATTTAATGCCAAAACCATTCCGTAATAAGTAGGCAGTGGTCGATCTTGATCAATTCTTGGTCTAGTTGCCTCCCATGGTGATAACCAATCTCTATTTATGGCTCTTACCGAATCCCATTGGGCTTTATCTCTAAATCTAATTGGT
>WLQA01000012.1 GCA_009698515.1 Actinomycetota bacterium | reverse complement strand
TTTTTTAGAGTTAAAAAGAAGGATTACGCGTCTTCCTTCATTCCCTCTGCTACTGACTTCATCTTTGCAATCTTGTAGATTGTTAGACCGAATACACACTTTGCCAATACGTCAGCAATTGTGTAACCAATTTGACGATTTACGAATGCACCAGCTGAAGCTGCATTTGCTGAGTCAATGATTGGTAGTAAGTAAGAGATTGGGTAAACGCCCCATGTAGCGATAAGTAGAAGACGTAGGCGACCAACTGTTGCTGCCACGCCATCTGGTTGACGCTCTAGAGACTTTGAAAGTTCTACGAATAGAACATAAAGAATGTATAGGAAAGGAAGTGTTGATAGAACACCCCAAATAATCTTTGTGTTGTTATCAGTTGCGATTTCTCCTGGGTAACCAAGAGCGATCATTGCTGCAGATGCAGGAACTAGGCGGCTGATCAATGAAGATGCTGCTGCCTTAGCTAGTGCAAGTACTGCAATAACTTCAACTAATAGAAGAGGCACAGTAAGAATCCAGTCAACGTAGCGGTATGCCTCGTTGAATGCTCCTTGGCCAGTTCCTGTCTTCAATGAACCATTTTCAAATGACTCATGGAATGAGTTGAAGATTCGCATGTAGTGGTAGCCAGCAATGAATGTAACCATTGATGACATAACTAATGCTGCACGGTACTTAGGAAGTACACGTGATTGTGAAACTAATGTATAAACGGTGCAAGCTAGCATCGATACAAGACCAAATGAGAAGATGTTGTATAGAAGACCAAACTGGCCGTCGGTAAGTGCGATTGAACTCATCTAAATTAGCCTCCATAGGCATTTAGGTTGCTCATATCCGTTTGGATATAAGCGAGTGAAGATTGCTAGCTCCATATGAGCGCTAGCACTTTTCACCTGCCATAAGAATGAGGGTTACTCGCAGGTTGGGCAAGGCTAATCGCAGGAAAATCTCAGAATTTCTTTAGATCTTTGGCGCAATTGAGCGTAAATTCCTCGAATATCAGGTCGGAAAGTAAGCCCCGCCTACACTTAACCAAATGTCCGCCACAAATACCCCCGCCAAAACCGCACCCATTGGCATCTTCGATTCCGGCGTCGGTGGCCTAACTGTTGCTCGCGCAGTTATTGATCAACTGCCCGGTGAATCAATTCTTTATGTTGGCGATACAGCCCGTGGTCCTTATGGTCCAAAAACTTTGGCGCAGGTTCGCACCTACGCATTAGAAATTATGGATCAGTTAGTTGAAGCTGGCGTTAAAGCAATTGTGATTGCCTGCAATACGGCAAGTGCGGCAATGCTGCGTGATGCACGAGAGCGTTATTCAATTCCAGTTATTGAAGTTATTCAACCTGCAGTTCGCCGCGCAGTTTCGGCAACTAGAAGTGGCAATGTTGGCGTAATTGGTACGGTGGCAACTATCGAATCAAAAGCTTATTTAGATGCATTTGCTGCAGCACCACAATTAAAAATAACCTCCATCGCATGTCCGTTATTTGTTGAGTATGTAGAACGTGGTGAAACTAGCGGGGCGCAAATTACCAAGGTGGCACAGGATTACTTGGCACCACTTACTTCAGCCAAGATCGATACCTTGGTTTTAGGTTGCACGCACTATCCATTATTAACTGGTGTTATTTCATATGTCATGGGCAATGAGGTCACATTAGTTTCTAGCGCTGAAGAGACTGCAAAGGATTTATATCGAACATTGGTCGAGAAGAGTTTGCTTAATAACTCTGGGGCAGCGGTAACCCATAAGTTTGTGGCCACTGGAAATGCCGATAAGTTCAGCACCTTGGCTCGTCGATTTTTGGGGCCAGAGGTTGTTTCAGTAAGTCAAAAGATTTAATTTAAGTAATCCAAAGTCGAGGGAGATCAAATGTCACGTATTGATGGAAGAACACCAGATCAACTTCGCAAAATCTCATTTACTAGAAATTGGTTAAATAACGCTGAAGGCTCTGTATTAGTTGAGTTTGGTAATACCCGAGTTCTTTGCGTTGCATCCTTCACGCCAGGCGTGCCTCGTTGGCTAGTTGGTAAAGGTGTTGGTTGGGTAACTAGTGAATATGCAATGTTGCCAAGAGCAACACATACTCGTTCTGATCGCGAAAGTGTTAAAGGAAAATTAGGTGGACGTACTCAAGAAATTTCTAGATTAGTTGGTCGCTCACTTCGCGGTGTTGTTGATATGAAAGCACTTGGAGAGAACACAATTGTGATTGATTGTGATGTTCTACAAGCAGATGGTGGAACTAGAACCGCTGCAATTACAGGTGCATATGTTGCACTGCAAGATGCAATTACTTGGGCGAAGGCAAATGGACATGTTGCGCAAGGGGCTAACCCAATTTCGCAATCTGTTGCTGCGGTATCGGTAGGAATCATTAATGGCACACCAATGCTTGATCTTTGTTATGAAGAGGATGTAACTGCTGAGACTGATATGAATATTGTTTGCACAGGGGATGGAAATTTTATTGAAGTTCAAGGAACTGCAGAAGGAAAACCATTTGATCGCGCACTCCTAAATAAATTATTAGATCTTGGTGCTGCTGGTTGTGCGCAATTAGCAAAGCTGCAGATGCAAGCACTGGCTTAATTTCGGTTTAGCAATTGCGTAAATTAGTTTTAGCAACACAAAACAATGGAAAAATTGCGGAGTTTGAAAGATTATTAGCAGAACATGCAAGTGATATAAAAGTTCTTGGCTTAGCTGATTTTCCAAATATGCCAGATGTTGCAGAAACCGGAAGCACTTTAAGTGAAAATGCTTTTCTGAAAGCGCGCGCAATTGCTGCATTTACCAACCTGCCAGCACTTGCTGATGACAGTGGCTTATTTGTTGATGAATTAAATGGCGCACCAGGTGTTTATTCAGCCAGGTTTGGTGGTTATTCCGGCAATATTGCAAAAGAGCGTGATCAAATTAATATTGAAAAATTGTTGGCGGAGTTAAAAAATACGACAGCCAAAAAGCGAAGTGCGCAATTTAAATGCGCAGTGGTCTTTGTAAACCCAACTACAAATTATGAGCATGAAGTAATTGGCGTACTGCCGGGCCGAATCGCTGAAATTGCGGCGGGTGATTCTGGATTTGGGTATGACCCAATTTTTCTGCCAGATTCCTTTGAACAAACGCTTGCGCAACTTGGTGCGGGGGTGAAGGACAGGATTAGTCATCGCGGGCAAGCATTACGTGCGATGGTGCCGATCTTGAGCGAGCATCTGTAATTGCTCATGTATCCTTACGACTAGGAGATTTTCCGAAAACCTCGATTTCCAACCGCAACTTAATAAGTTGCAAGATAAAAAGGAGTTACTAAGTGGCCGCAAAGAAAACCGCCCGCAAGGCGCCAAAAAAATCTGCTAAAAAGGCAGTTAAGAAAGCTGCAAAGCGTTCAACTGCAAAGAAATCAACTGCGCGTAAAGCGGTTAAGAAAACTGCAAAGCGCTCTGCAAAGAAATCTGCGAAGAAGTCTTCAAAGAAATCATCAACTTACAAAGTTCCACCAGTTCCACTAGGTGGTTCATCTCGTTCATCAGTTTCTACAATTTCAACAACTCCAAAACCAGCAAGCTCTTCATACTCAACAGCTAAGAAGAGTAAGTCAACATCTGGTTCATCAAACAAGGTGATGTTCGCAGTAATTTTAGGAATTGTTGTTTTGGCGGTTGCAGTAATTGCAAGTAATTCATCAACAGATGAATCAACAACAGTTACACCAACACCTGCTGTATCTGAGAGTGCAACACCTACTGAATCAGCATCAGCTACATCTGCCCCACTTGCTGCACATGAGGCTCCAATTAAAATTGTTGCTCATTACACAGCATCAGGTGCAACTGTTTTCTGGAAGGCTCCAGCAACAGCAACTGAAGGAATTACTGGTTACAACCTAGAACTTCGTGCTGGCAACACAGGCGATTGGAAATTAGTTGCAACAGTTCCTGCAACTCAATTCTCACAAGATATTACAAAATCAGATTCAACAGGTTGGGCACAAGTTAAAGTCTCAACTGTTTACTCTGATGGCGAAGTTGTAGCTGGAAAGATTTTCGGACTTCCAGGCAGCTGGGCTTAATCAAAAAGTAATTTAAATAATCCTCACCAAGAAATTGGTGGGGATTATTTTTTTATAAGATCTAGAACTTTTAGTACAGATGCAACATACGCATCTGATCCAGTCGGACTTAAGTGCACACCATCTGGTGCAAATAATTCTGGATGTCCTTCTGAAATATTTTGCCAATCAATTAATCTAACATTTGGATATCTACTAGCTACCCGCGAAATAATTTGATTGTTTTCATCGCGCCATGGTCTTGGAACAGCCGTGTTAACCACAATTATTTGTGGTTGATTTTTAATTACCTCAAAGATATCAATCACAGTTTGTTCACTTAACTTATTATTATTTCCTAGATTAAAAATTACCGGTGATTCTGGAACTGATGATTGATCTACTCGCATAACTGCAAGTAATTCAGGTGCTTGCCGGCCAACACGTGCATTTATTAATGAAATATGCACCTGCTTTTCAAGCTTGGCTCTAATTCCCAGAATAACTGAATCTCCAGTTACCCATAATCCAGTTGTGCTTCCTAAATCTTGAGTTGCACTCTGATCTGTTTCCAACTCTTGGGCTGCTTGTCTGGCAAGTAAATCAGCTTTGTTAATTGCTTGAACAGAGATAGAGGTTGAAACTGCAATTAATGAAACTATTGAAATTACAATGTAAGTTTTATGTCGTAATTGAACTTTTGGCGCCCGGTACTTAATGCCACGAATCCAATTTTGAATATTTCCTTGGCGAAATGGAATTTCTACCCAACGAAGTGAAATGTCAGCAAGTGCTAGAACCAATAGAACTCGGGCCAAATAAAGAGCCCATGGATCACCTGTTATATCCACGGATGGCCTGGTAACTTGGAAAACAACCCAGTGCCAAATATAAATTCCATAACTGCGTTCGCCAATCCACGCAAACGGGGCGCTGCTAATTAGCGGAGCAAATCGAGAAGCTGGATGAACCAATGAAATGATTACTAAACAACCAAAAATGCCGGCAAGTGGGAATGCAATTTTATAAAGTGTGGCATTGGTTTCATCAATAAAGAAAAATGTACTTAGTAATCCAAGTAATCCAACAACACCAATACCATCCACCACATCTTGAGCGCGCTTTGCAATATCAGCACTTAAGTTTTGCGGAATCCAACTGACGGCAAGAGCTGAGCCTAGAAATAAACCTAATGAGTGAGTATCTGTACCAAAGTAAACATGGCTTACTTGTTGCGCATTTGATGCATCCAGTTTTAGAGAGACTAAGAATAAAGTGGCGCCTGAAATCATGGCGATTGCTAAAGCTGCACGGGCAACATTTTTCTTTCCGAAATACTTAAGAACGGTTAATAAAATTACTGGCCAAATCAAATAAAACTGAAGCTCAACTGCAAGTGACCAAGTGTGCTGAAGTAATGGCGGCCTACCAATCGCTTCAAAGTAATCTTGATGACGAGCAACTAGAGACCAGTTCATTGTTCCAGTTAATGCGTAAGGTAAATCTTTTAAAAACCTTCTAATTGCTTCAGGGGCCCAAACTCCAATAAAAATAATGGTGCTAAAGACCATAAATAAAAAGCCTGGATAAATTCGGCGCAATCTTGCCCAATAAAAGGCGCGCAGATCGAGCGCACTTGATCGATTAATTGAATCGAGAATTAATCTAGTAATTACATAACCGGAAATAACAAAGAATAGATCAACGCCCAAGAAGCCGCCGGGAATCCAAGAGATACCTAAGTGGTAGAGAACTACTGCGGTAACTGCAATTGCCCGCAAGCCATCAATAGATTGAATATGGCGAACTGGCTTTGTGGTAGATGTACTCATCTAGAGAAAATCTGGTTCTACTAAATTAATAACTTCTGTAGTTATTAATTACTTCTTTTTCTTAGCAGGTGACTTCTTTTTATTTGCAGCTCTTTTATTTGCAGCCTCTTTTTTGGCTGCAGCTTTTCTGGCCGCAATCTGTTGACGCTCAGCGGCAAGTGCTTGCTGCTTACCTTTTCCGGAAACAAAAGTTTTACCTGCAGGTTTATTTGCTGCATCTAGATTGGCGTTGATGTCCATTTGCAATTCAGCCAGACGATCAAATGCATGTTGTAATTTTTGACGAGTTTGTTGAATTGCTTGTTCAGCTGCATTTAAAGATGCATTTTGGGAACGGTGTAGGCGCTCGGCCTCCGAGATGGCGCTAGATAACCAACCTCGATAATCAATTATCTGACTTGCGGCATTTTCAATCATCTTTTGAGATTCACGACGTGCCGCAGATGTTAGCTGAGTTGCTTCACGGGTAGATTCATTTAAAGTTTCTTCGGCTTCAGCTTCCGCATTTGAACGAAGTTCATCCGCATCATCTTCAGCTGCTTGCAAGTACTTACGACCACGATTTTCGGCGGCACTCAGAATTGCCTTTGCTTTAGTCTCGGCAGATTCTAATTTTTCTTTAATTTCGCGAGTAGATTCATTAATAATTTTCTGTGCTGCACTATTTGCTTTAGCTTCGCGAGCTTGTGCAGATTTGATAATGCTCATGGCGGTTTCAGTTGCCAGGATTTCAAACTCTTCTTTAGTTAAAGAGGTAATGTCGCGGCGAGAGCGCATGTCACTTAATTGTGATTCAAGTTGGCGAATACGTTCTAAGGCATTTTCAGCTGGCGCTGGTTGATCGGAACCTTCACCTTTAAAACCAACCCAAGATAAGAAATTTTTCTCTGCCATGTTGTGATCCTTCCGCTCAATTTTGAATAAAACAAGGGTGATTTATAAATGGAAAAATTTATTAAATTGGTGCGGGAGGTGGGACTTGAACCCACACGCCGAAGCACAGGTTCCTAAGACCTGCGTGTCTGCCATTTCACCACTCCCGCAATATCACTCACCGATCAAAGGCTGAGTAAGGGGGCAAGATTACGGTGCATATGCCATCTGCGCCAAACCCTCACCCTTGGTAAAGGCAGCAACGGGTAGCCTTGCTCAAATGAGTGAATCTTCCGCACAAACACTGGTTCAAACAGCGCTGCTTAGCGCGCTAAATCGAGTGATCGCTGCGGGTGAGTTAACAGCGCCATTACCTACTGAAATTAATTTAGATCGTCCCAAGAATCGCGAGCATGGTGATTATGCAACATCAGTTGCACTTGCGCTCGCCAAATCTGCTGGCATGCAACCTCGCGCAGTTGCCGAATTAATTGTTAAATCATTAACTGAAAATGATTTATTAACTGCAGCAGGAATAAGTAAGGTAGAAATAGCTGGCCCTGGATTTATAAATATAACTTTGGATACTGCAAGTCAAGGCGCAGTGGTAATTGAGATATTAAAAAATGCCAAGAAATTTGGTCATGGCAAATGGTTAAGTGATAAAAAAATAAATCTAGAGTTTGTTAGTGCCAACCCAACTGGTCCATTACATCTTGGGCACACCCGCTGGGCCGCTGTCGGAGATGCACTTGGCCGAGTTTTAAGCGCTGCCGGTGCTGATGTAATTCGCGAGTTCTATATAAATGATCGCGGCAATCAGATGGATTTATTTGGTGCATCAATTAGAGCGGTAGCAATTGGAAAAGATCGCCCAGAAGATGGCTATCACGGTGAATATATTGCAGATTTGGCTGCAGAGATTTCCAAAAGTAATCCAGAATTTCTAAAACTATCTGAAGATGAAGCAATTGCGGCGTTTAGGGATGCCGGTTATAAATTACAGTTAAAGCAACAACAATCGGTGCTGGATAACTTCGGAACCCACTTTGATATTTGGTTCTCTGAGAAATCTTTATATGAAAAGGATTTTTTCCATCATTCATTAGAAAAATTAAAATCTCAAGGCCATGTCTTTGAATCCGAGAATGCAACTTGGCTACGCACAACAGATTTTGGTGATGATAAGGATCGGGTAATTATTAAGTCCGATGGCTCCTTTGCTTACTTTGCATCTGACACTGCTTACTATGTAAATAAACGCGAACGTGGATTTAATTTATGTATTTATATGGTCGGTGCAGATCACCATGGATATGTTGGTCGCTTGAAGGCGATCGCGGCATGTGCTGGCGATGATCCCGAAATTAATATTGAAGTATTAATTGGGCAGATGGTAAAAATTATGGAAGGTGGGGAGGAGTTAAAACTTTCTAAACGCGCTGGCACCATTATTACTTTAGAAGAGTTAGTAGAAAAAGTTGGCGTTGATGCAGCTCGTTACACATTAATTAGATATCCAACTGATACTCCAATGGTGATGGATGTGGATTTGCTTCGGAAAAATACTAATGAGAATCCGGTGTATTACGTGCAGTATGCACATGCTCGTATTTGTGCGGTATTACGTAATGCAAAAGAGTTTGGCATTAAATATGGCGCAGATGCATATCAAGCAGCCCTACTTTCACATGAGCGCGAACGCGAGTTAATTGGTTTGCTTGCTGAATTTCCAAGAGTTGTGCAAGGCGCCGCAGAGATGCGAGAGCCACATCGAGTTGCCAGATATGCCGAAGAGTTAGCTGGTGTTTACCATCGCTTCTACAACGATTGTCGCGTGCTACCACTAGGAGATGAAAAAGCTACAGAGTTAAACTCCGCACGTGCAACTTTATGTTTAGCAACTGCACAAGTAATTAGCAATGCCTTAGATTTACTTGGTGTTTCTGCGCCGGAGAAGATGTAATCCATGAGCTACTCAACCTCGCTATTTTCAAAGAATTTAAAGATTGAAAATGAAAATGATTTCGGTGGAACTATTTCAATAGCCAGCTGCTCTGCAACCGCGTTAACCAAAGAGTTTGGTTCACCACTTTTTGTCTTAGATCAAGCAGATTTTGCCGATCGTGTGAATGCCTGGCAACAAGCATTAACTCAGAGTTTTACTGGCGGAAAGCTTTACTACGCCGCAAAATCATTTATCTGCGTTGAAGTAGCTAAATGGTTAAATGAGTTAAATGTAAATCTTGATGTTTGTACAGGTGGTGAATTAGCTGTTGCACTTGCTGCAGAATTTCCAGCAAAGCGAATTGAGTTTCACGGCAACAATAAATCCGTAGCTGAAATAGAGATGGCTGTTTCAGCCGGGGTTGGCGCCATTGTTATTGATTCTTTTGTTGAGATCGAGCGGGTTGCGCAAGTTGCAGCGACTGCAGGTAAAAAACAAAATGTTTATGTTCGTTTAACACCTGGCGTTGAAGCACATACACATGAATTTATCTCTACTGCTCATGAGGATGTGAAATTTGGGTTTTCTATCGCAAGTGGCGCTGCCATGCAAGCAATTGAGAAATGTTTAGCGCAAGAATCATTAAATCTAATTGGCGTTCACTGCCATATCGGCTCGCAAATATTTGAGGTAACCGGCTTTACCTTAGCGGCGCAACGTTTAGTTGCAGCACTTGCTGCGGTGCGAGATAAGTTCGGTAAAGAGTTACCTGAGTTAAATATCGGTGGCGGTTATGGAATTGCCTACACCAAAAATGAAAAAGCAATTGCACCAGATGAGGTTCTTCCAGTATTAGCAAAGGTAATAAAAGATGAGTGCGCTAAAGCTAATTTAAAGGTGCCAACTATTTCTATTGAACCAGGTCGCGCAATTGTTGGTCCAACTACTACAACTATTTATGAGGTTGGAACTACAAAATCTGTAACGCTAGAGGATGGAACGCAGCGTAGATACATTTCAGTAGATGGCGGAATGAGTGAAAATATTCGACCAGCTTTATATGGTGCGACTTACTCTGCATTTTTAGCTAATCGCACATCAACTGCTAAAAGTATTTCATCACGAATTGTTGGCAAACATTGCGAAACTGGCGATATCTTAATTTTTGATTTACAACTGCCAGAAGATATTGCACCTGGTGATTTATTAGCATTTCCAGCAACTGGTGCATATGGACGCAGCATGGCTAGCAATTACAACCACATGCCACGACCTGCTGTTATTGCAGTTAAAGATGGTGCTGCTCGCACAATATTACGCAGAGAAAATCAGGCTGATTTGCTCTCCTTAGACGTAATTGAAGTGCCACGGCGACTGTCATAAGTTTGAGATACTTCTCCAATGAGCTCTGCTAAATCAACTTTAAAAGTCGGCATGCTCGGCTGCGGCGTAGTCGGTTCACAAGTAGCCCGACTATTAATTGAAAATAAATCAGATTTATCTACTCGCGCTGGTGCAACTCTTGAGTTAGTAAAAGTTGCAGTTCGTGATCCAAAATCAAAAAAGTATGGGATCAAAGATGAGTTACTTACCTCAGATTTGAAATCAGTTGTTGCAGATCCCGATATTGATTTAATTATTGAAGTTTTAGGTGGCATCGAACCAGCACGAGAATTAATTTTAACAGCGCTTAAAAATGGTAAATCAGTTGTTACTGCTAATAAGGCATTACTTGCCAAGCATGGTGCGCAACTTTATGCCGCAGCCGATCAGGCAAATGTTGATCTTTACTACGAAGCTGCAGTAGCTGGCGCAATTCCAATTTTGCGTCCACTACGTGAATCATTAATTGGTGATCACGTGGTTCGAGTAATGGGAATTGTTAATGGAACTACAAATTACATTCTTACCAAGATGGATGAGAATGGCGCAGCATTTGCTGATGCATTAAGTGAGGCACAAAAACTGGGCTTTGCTGAAGCAGATCCAACTGCAGATATAGAAGGAATTGATGCCGCAGCAAAGGCAGCTATCTTGGCTGGTTTAGCATTTCACTCTCGCGTTACTGATGTTGATGTTTATCGTGAAGGAATTAGCAAGATCACTGCAACAGATGTAAAGGTTGCTAAAGCTATGGATTTAATAATTAAATTATTGGCAATTGCAGATGTCACAGAAGATGGCGCTATTGCCGTTCGCGTACATCCAGCATTAATCTCTCGCAATCATCCATTGGCCTCAGTTCGCGACTCCTTTAATGCAGTTTTCGTAGAGTCACAAGCAGCTGGCCAAATGATGTTTTATGGTCGAGGTGCCGGTGGTGAGCCAACTGCTTCTGCAATTTTGGGTGATTTAGTTGCTGTTGCAAGACATAAAGTTTCCGGCGGACTTGGTCCACGTGAGAGTGATTATGCAGATCGCAAAATTGCCAAAATTGGCGAGACTAAAACTCGCTATTTAATTAGATTAAATGTGGCAGATAAACCTGGTGTGTTGGAATCGGTTGCTCATGTTTTTGCATCTCATCAAGTTTCAATTCAAACTGTTCGCCAATCTGGTGCCGGTGATAAGGCAGAGTTAATTGTGATGACACATATTTCAAGTGAATCAGCTTTAAGTGCGACAGTTAAAGAGCTTTCTAAGTTAGATTCCGTTACCGATGTGGCAAGTGTGCTGCGCGTTGAGGGTGAGATTTAATGGGATTTTTTTATGAGAAAGAACGAGCCCACCAATGGCGCGGTGTTATTGAAGAGTATCGAAAACGTTTACCGATAAATGCAAAAACTCCCGTTATTACTTTGCGAGAAGGTGGCACACCACTAGTTCATGCTGAATACCTTTCTCACCTTTTACAAAATGAGGTTTGGCTAAAGGTAGAAGGTGCTAATCCAACTGGATCTTTCAAAGATCGTGGCATGACAATGGCAATTTCTAAAGCTGCCGAAGATGGTGCCAAAGCTGTTATTTGTGCATCAACTGGAAACACAAGTGCAAGTGCTGCGGCATATGCAACAAAAGCTGGCATGAATCCAGTTGTACTTGTGCCACAAGGAAAAATTGCAATGGGTAAGTTGGCTCAAGCAATTGCGCATGGATCGACATTGCTTCAGGTGAAGGGAAATTTTGATGATTGTTTAAATCTAGCTCGCGAGTTATCTGAAAATTATCCAGTTGCACTTGTTAACTCAGTTAATCCATATCGAATTGAAGGACAAAAGACAGCAGCCTTTGAGGTTGTAGATATGTTGGGTTACGCACCAGATATACATGCACTTCCAGTTGGAAATGCCGGAAACATCACGGCGTACTGGCAAGGTTATAAGGAGTACTTCAAATCTGGTCTTTCCCATAAGTTACCAATGATGTGGGGATTTCAAGCAGCAGGAGCTGCGCCAATTGTTAAAAACAAAGTTGTGAAAAATCCAGAAACAATTGCCACAGCAATTCGAATTGGAAATCCAGCCTCGTGGCAACAAGCAGTAGCTGCGCAGGTTGCATCTAAAGGATTAATTGATTCTGTTACAGATAAAGAGATTTTAAGTGCTTATAAATTAGTGGCCGCTAAAGAAGGAATCTTTGTTGAACCATCTAGCGCTGCTGGAATTGCTGGTTTAATTAAAAAGAAGAGCCAAAAGAAATTACCAAGTGGAAA
>WLQA01000116.1 GCA_009698515.1 Actinomycetota bacterium | reverse complement strand
GCTTCATTTATAAATTGGTATCTGAAGATGCCGGCTGCATCTTTTCCACGAACTGCACCTAAATCTTCTAAGTCTCGACTAGCCGTTGCCTGCGTAACTTTATAACCATTCTTTGAAAGGGCCTTTACCAGATCTGATTGTGAATGGATCGCGCCATTTTCAATTAACTCAATAATCAAAGATTTTCTCGACGCGGCTGAATCGATATTTAATTTACTCATCAAGCCACAACCACCGTTCCCCCGAAACCTGCAAAGGCATCGAGAACTGATTTCAAGTTTGTACCATTAGCTATGCGCGCAGATTTCGCACCAGATTTAACCGCATTGATCACCGCTGTAACTTTTGGAACCATCCCTTCCGCAAGTGAAGGTAATAAATTCTCCAACTCCTTAACTGTGGCTTTCTCAATCAATGATTCACGATTTGGCCAATCAGAAAAGATTCCATCAACATCCGTAAGAAAAACTACTTGGTCTGCTTTTAATGCTCCGCCAATCGCACCGGCTATTAGATCCGCATTTACATTCAGAGTAACTCCTTGATCATCAATTGCGATTGGTGATACCACCGGTAGAAAACCCGTTTTAATTAATGTTAGAAGCAGGTCTGGATTAACCTCAACAACTTCGCCAACTAAACCAATATCAACATTCTTCCCATCAACAATCGGTTTCATTTTTTGTGCCAATACTGTTCCACCATCGCTTGCAGTTATACCCACTGCATTAACTTCACTTCCAATTAGGTAATTAACTATTGATCTAAGAACCTGACCGCACAAAACTGCCTCTACAGTCAACATAACCTCCGGCGTAGTAATTCGATAACCACCAAGACGTTCTTTGCCCAACCCTTTTTCTCCGAGTGCTTCATCAATTTGTGGACCTCCGCCGTGGATTAACACCACTTGATCGCCATCTATAAATGCATCCCCGATAGCTTCTAATACCGGATTCATTTCACCCGATTTAGGTAAGGCATTACCACCATACTTAACGACTAGCATTTAACGAACCGCCAACTGCGTTAATCCCAAACCCTCTTCATAACCCAGCATTAAATTTGCATTTTGAACTGCTTGTCCTGCTGCACCTTTACCCAAATTATCTATCGCACAACTTATTACAACTCGATCTGTGTGATTATCCACTGCGACTTGAATCTGTGCATTGTTTGTACCTAATACCGATGATGTTTTTGGCATCTCGTTCTTGCTTAAAATTGAAACAAATTCAGATTTCTTATAAAAAGATTTATACAGGTGCCGCAATGCATCGCTGTCTAATTCCCTAGTTAATTTGGCGGTGATTGTGGCCAAAATTCCTCGAGGCATTGGCGCCAATATCGGTGTGAATGATATTTTTACTTCTTTCCCGGCAATGTGCGTTAAACACTCTTCAATCTCTGGAGTATGTTGATGTACTCCACCAAATTTATATGAAGTTAGCGAATTCATAACTTCACTACCTAATAAATTTATTTTGGCAGATCTACCAGCACCAGTTGTACCAGAGGCCGCTACAACCACAATGTCACTTGTTTCAATAAAATCCAACGCTGGCGCAGTTGCTAAACTTATTGCTGTTGCATAACAACCAGGATTTGCAACTCTTGAGCTTGCTGCAATTTCGGCGGTATCAATAATCTCTGGTAAACCGTAGATCCATTTTCCAGCATGATCTCCGCCGTAGTACTTAACCCATTGATTGGAATCACTTAATCTAAAATCAGCACCTAAATCGACGATTTTAACTGCCTGTGAAAGCTGCGAAACAATTTTGCCTGACTCCCCATGAGGTAATGCAAAGAAAACCAATTCACATTTATCAATTTCAGAAAGTTCAGTTGTAGCAAATTTTTCACCAGCCAAATGAGTCAAATGCGGATGAACGCTGGTTATGAATTCACCTGCGCTGGCACCTGCGCTTATGTAACTAACTTCTAATTTCGGATGTTGGGCAAGCAATCGCAATAACTCGCCACCAGCATAACCACTGGCTCCTACTACTCCGATTTTCATAACCAAAGGTTATACCTATCATGTATAAATATGCAAATCAATGCATAATTATTAACTATCCTCTTAGGGTTGCGCCGAATTCCTTGGCAGCTGCTGATACAGCACTATCTCGATACTTTGATACTTCGTCAGAAGTAAGCGTGCGATCAGATGCTCTAAAAGTTAACGTGAATGCTAGCGAAACTTTCCCATCACCAATTTGATCGTATCGGTCAAATAGCGAAATACTTTCTAACAGATTACCCGCTCCCACTTTTAAGCATTTTTCTAAGGCGAAAGCAGATACATCCTTCGAAACAACAAGGGCAATATCTTGTACAACCGGTGGCATGTTCCAAATTTGCGGTGCGGTTGAAAATTCTTTCAATGGTAATTCGCTAATAATTACTGCAAAAACACATGTTCGCTCAGGCAGATTCAAAGTAGCGCAAACACGAGGATGCAACTCTCCTGCATGGGCAATCGCTTTGCCATCAACTTTAATTTCTGCACATCTTCCTGGATGCCAGGGTGCTAACTCTGTGCTGACAATTTCAAATGAATTACCGGTGCTTTCTACAATTTCCACCGCCGCCGAAATCGCATCGCTCCAAGTGAACAATTGGCCTTTGCCCTGCCAACTATCTTGGCTCTTATTTCCACTTAAGACTCCTCCTACAAATAACATCTGTTTTGGTACGGAGCCATAAATTTGTGAAATTGTTTTCGAGTCTGGTTTTTTATTGGTAGTAGGCAGGGTAATTGATTTAGGAGCCTGCGTATTTCTAAATACACTTCCCATTTCAAAGAGGGCTAAATCTTTAGTACCTCGACCTATATTACGTTGTAATGCGGTTAATAATCCGGGAATAAGATGGGTACGAAGAAGTGGAAACTCCTCAGACATTGGATTAGCTATTCGAAAAGTTTTTGCACGATCTCCAGTGAATCCCAAAATATCCATCATCTCTTGATTTGTAAATGGATAATTGATTACTTCT
>WLQA01000115.1 GCA_009698515.1 Actinomycetota bacterium | reverse complement strand
TCTTCGTAGTTGTAGGTTTTGGTGTTGGAGTAGGTGTCGGAAGTCCTGCTCCTTGAACCACATTTAATGTAAGTGGCAAATTAATCTCAGCATGCGTTTTTGTTTGATCAACATAATTAAGAGTTCCAACTATTGAACCCGCAGGAACACCAGTTAAAGTCAGTAACCAACGGCCACTGGCTGCGCGCACCGCTGGTTGGGTTTTAATCTTTATTGTTGCATCAGTTGGTCTAAAAACAACTGTACCTGTAACAACAGGTGTACCAATATTTCGATTAACTTCAACACTAATTTCAACTGGTTCATTGGTTGTATTACTTGCAACCGAGAGAATATTCATTGCGGTTGGCTCATTTACTGGCATCAGATCCGCTGGCTCTGGCTGCCATTTGCCTTTGATTAAAGACAAGAAACTTTCTGGTGTTCCGCGAAATACATTTAAATCTAATCTACTGCTCGGCACACCGTACTTAGATCCAATGCCACAAGATGAGTACTGCCAAATCTGCCATTGGGAAGAGCAGTTTGCAGTGCTCCAAGAATGAACATAACAACCAACTGTTTTTAATCCGGGTTGTGCAATTGGATCAGCGGGATTAATTCCATATTGCGCAAGCCAAAGTGGGTATTGACGAAGTGCTTCACTGCGCACCATCGAGCTTTCTAAAAAGTTTGGATAGGAGTAAATAAAGGGTTTGCGTCCTGTTTTTTCGGTAACCGTTTGCAGCCAAGTTTCCGCCCAAGCAGTTACTAATGTGCGACCTAAGTATTTGATGCAAACACCAGATTTATTCTTTCTGACACAGTTATTCTCAAGATCTAATGCAACAGGTAAATCCATTTCGTTATAACCGCCAAGGGATGCCAGTCGCCAAATAACTTTTTGGGCTTGCGCCTTTGCATCTCGTTGAATGTATGCCAGATCGGTACTGTCGGGCAGATATGCAAAGTGATACATACCGGTATACAAACCTGCAGCTTGGGCAGCGTTGCGATCACCAATTAACCAGCGCATAGTTTCTGCATCAGCGGCTTCTTGCGCATCTGATCCTTTAATTAATACAAAGCGCATACCGGCATCAAATTTTTTCTTAAAATCTATCGGCTTATCATTTGGATGTTGCCAGCGACTGATATCTGAACCATGTATTCGCCCGCCTGGTCCATAACCAGCTAACAAAGTATTTTCATCAACAAAAGTTTGAGTGTTATTAACTTTAAAGTTTGCAGATTTAGAAGTTACCTTCTTTTTTCCAACGGTGGCAACTGCCTGGTATTGGCCTTCAGCTTTCACAGCCGTAGCAACAGTTGTTATCTTCCATGAGCCACTACTTGATGAGGTTGTTTTAAGTGAGGTCTTATTCCAAACCACACCATTAAAAGAGTTAATTGTGATTGCAGCTTTACCTGCTGGTTTTACTTGTCCATAAAAGGTAACAATTGATTCACCAGCACTTGGTGTGCTGGCAACGGTAAATGAGAGAGTTGATTTAACTGCAGCACTTGCCGCCGAAATTAAATTAGTTGAAAAGAGCGCAACGACAATTGCTGATATGAAAAATACTCTACTGCGCTTCACTGCTCAATTATTGCCGGTTCTTCTCCAAATACCTGTTTAATTGCAGCAATTAACTTTGCAGTGTGATCAGGATTGCGTGCTGCTTTGAAATCATGCGGGCCAGAAAATTTCTGACTATCAGCAAAATCTAAGGTTAAACAATTATTTTCATAGGAAACCAAGCGCGCATCAAAAAATGCAAGCCAGGCAATACGATCTTGTTCTAGAAGAAGATCTAGAACTTCATTCCAACGATTTTTTAAATCTGAAAGCTGCATGAAATTAAAGAATAAAACCGTATGCGATTGCTCCGATTAGCACAATTATTGATGCAATTTTACTTGCTTTTTTATCAAGGAATTTTCTTAATGGATTAATGAAAGTTATTGCCAATCCAAGAACACCAATTGCGATTAAAACTGAGCTGTTGTTTAGATTGTTGGTATTTCCAGTTTGATAGCGCAGATTAATTAAGCCCATCGCCAAGATGGCATAGGCACCAAAGCGGTAATTGTTAATCATTTAGGAATCCTAAGTGAGTGCATGCCACCATCGATGTTAATTGTGGTGCCAGTTACCGATGCTTGCAGTGGGCTTGCTAGGAAAATTATTGCTGAGGCAATTTCGGCAGGTGAAACTAAACGTCCCATTGGTTGACGTGCTTCTAGTGCATCACGCGCAGCGGTGGCATCAGCTGATTGATTTAACAATCTTTGCACCCAAGGTGTATCAGTTGTTGCTGGATTTACTGCATTGACTCTGATCTTGTCTTTAATGTGATCAGTTGCCATTGCCAAAGTTAAAGTTAAGACCGCACCTTTTGATGCACTGTATGCGGCGCGATTTGGAATGCCATCAGTTGCTGCAATTGATGCAGTGTTCACAATTGCTGGATGTTTTGATTTACGAAGTAATGGGATGGCAGCTCTGGATACTCGAGCAGTTCCAACCACATTTACATTTAATACCTTATGCCAAATTTCATCAGTTTCATGCTCAACAGTTGTTAAGGAGCCGATACCGGCATTGTTAATTAAAATATCTAACTGTGGGCTTTGTTTTGTAAATTCGGCGAAGGCATTTGTCACAGATTGCGCATCACCAATATCGCACTTTATAAAGGTTGCTGTGCCAGCCATTTCACCTTCGTTGATATCAAATCCAAATACAGTGGCACCACGAGCAGTTAAACCTTTAGCAACCTCAAGACCAATTCCTGATCCGGCGCCGGTAACAATTGCGGTTAAACCGCTAAATTCATTGCTATTCACCTTCATATACTATTGCGTATATGGCTGAGGTAAATACGCAAGTTACTCTAAATGGCGCAAATTTCATTGCGGTAATTCACACGGCAGGGCAGAAATACCGAGTTGTAAAGTCAGTTGATGGAAAGTTCTTTGCCATCCCCAAGGTCGCAACAATCTCTGATGTATTGCAATTGAAATTATCTGAAT
>WLQA01000114.1 GCA_009698515.1 Actinomycetota bacterium | reverse complement strand
TGGCATAGGTATCCGTGATCTAAAGCGGATTGCTGAACATATTGGTGTTGATGAAGCGTGTGCTGGTTTTATTGCAGAGCTTTGTTATTTAGGTGGATTACTTGTAATTGATCCAGATGATCAAATATTGCCAACATCTGCATTTGATTTATGGCTTACAAAAGACCCGGAAGAGCGTTGGTATTC
Source organism: Actinomycetota bacterium (assembly GCA_009698515.1). Lineage (GTDB taxonomy): Bacteria > Actinomycetota > Actinomycetes > Nanopelagicales > Nanopelagicaceae > Nanopelagicus. The sequence continues at coordinate 2,847 of WLQA01000114.1, read as the reverse complement.
ACTTGCTGTCTTGTGGTTAGAAAGCTCTCGCGTTGCTGGCTTAATTGGAAAATCTTCAGATAAAAATATTGCACCACTCGGCCCAGAATTAGATCGCGCCGGTGTTGGTTTAATCAAGCAAACCACCTTAAAAGTTTTGTTGGAGAATGAGGAGATAACTCCAGAAATTACTTCACTGCAATCAATTGTGAAATGGTTTAATCCACAGCGTGCTAACAATGATTTTATTGAGTGGAATATTCGCGAAGCTGAATGGCTTGGAATCACCGGCCAAGGCGCACTTTCTACTTATGGTAAAAATTTAATCTCATCTGCAGAAGTATTAGGAATTGAAGCGGCGCTTCCTAAGCCAGTTGATCATATTTTAATTCAAGCCGATAACAGCGCGGTTGCGCCAGGTCCACTAACTCCAGAACTTGCCGCCGAAATGGGAACACTGGCAGATATTGAAAGTCGTGGTGGTGCAACGGTTTACCGCTTCAGTGAAGCATCGATTCGGCGCGGATTAGATCACGGTAAAACTGGTGATCAGATAAAAACTTTCTTAACCAAGATTTCTAAAACGCCAATGCCGCAACCACTTGATTATTTAATTGCTGATATTGCAAAACGACATGGAAGATTACGGGTTGGCCAAGCACATTCATATATTCGTTGTGAAGATGAGGCAATAGTGCAACAGATATTGCATGATAAAAAATGTGAGCACTTGCGATTGCGCAAAATTGCACCAACTGTTTTAGTTTCGGAGTTTGAATTAACTGAGGTAATTAGTGAACTTCGCGAATTTGGTTATTTACCAGCGGCTGAAAATGCTGGTGGGGTTTTGTTATCTCAACCTAATTTACGTCGTGCAAAATCTAGACCAAAGCCACCAAGAATTATCAGTGACTTTACGGCGCCAAAAGAGGCGGTTGTTTTATCTGCAGTGAAAGCGGTAAAGACCGGTGATCGTTCTAGAAAAGTAGAACCAATTGTTCCTGGTACATCTGCAAATGAAACTTTGTCTTTATTAAATCAATACATCGAGGAACAAAGTTCTTTAATGATCGCCTACGCCGATACAAATGGCGGAGTTACAAATCGAATAATTCAACCAGTATCAATTTCACTTGGCACCTTGACCGCAAGAGATCATGTGACTGGTGAATTAACCCAATTCCGAATTCCACGCATCACTGGCGTAGCGCCAGCGCCGGCTGAATAAGCACCAATATTGAAAATGAGGCAGAATTAACCCATGAGCGCATCTGCAATCTCCGATATTCAGCGCTTAGTTGAATGCCAATCTCCAACTGAAGATTTAGCTGCCTGCGTAAAAGTAATTGATTTAGCAGTTGAAATTGCCAATAAAGTTTTACCAACGCCAGCAAAAGCAATCACTGAAAATGCGCGCCCAGTTTTTTGGTGGGGTGCAGCAAGCCCAAAAATTGTTTTGCTTTGTCACTTAGATACGGTTTGGCCACACAACTCATTTAATCCAACTTGGCAGATCGATGGCGACAATGCCAAAGGTCCTGGTGTCTTTGATATGAAAGCTGGCTTCATCCAAGCACTTTATGCAGTTAAAGATATTGCTGGTGCGGAAAATAAAGTTGCACTTGTTGCAACAACTGATGAGGAAACCGGCAGCGCCACATCAAAGGGATTAATCGAAAAATTAGCTAAAGCTGCCGATGCGGTTTTAGTTTTTGAATCTGCAATCGATGGCAAGGTTAAGACTGGTCGTAAAGGTACTTCTATGTACCAAGTGATTGTTACCGGCAAAGCGGCGCATGCGGGCCTTGAACCGGAAAAGGGAATTAATGCCACTATTGAATTAGCAAAGTTGGTTTTACAAATTACCGCATTAGAAAATCCATCACTTGGCACCACAGTTGTACCAACTGTTATGCAATCTGGAACAACTACAAACACTGTGCCAGCACAAGCAAAATTAGATATTGATATCCGATCCTTCACAATGGCAGAGTTAAATCGAGTAGATGCTGCGATTCGGTCATTAAAGAGTGACCTGGCAAAGGTCGAGGTAGTTGGCGGAATTAACCGACCACCACTTGAAATTTCAAGCACTAAAGAGTTGTATGAAAAGTTAGAGAAAGTTGCTAAAGAGTTAGGCATGCCAGAAATTGGTCATGCAAGTGTTGGTGGTGCAAGTGATGGAAATCTTGCCGCTGCAGCTGGTGCCAAAGTATTAGATGGGCTTGGCGCAGTTGGCATTGGTGCACATGCGCCAACTGAATCACTTGTTATTTCATCTGTTGCGCCAAGAATTAAATTAACTACCGCCTTTATTTCCGAGCTACTTAAATGAGTGATGGTCCATTAATTGTTCAAAGTGATAAAACACTTTTATTAGATATTGACCATATTCTCTCCGATGAATGTCGCAGAGCAATTGCAGCATTTGCCGAGTTAGAAAAATCTCCAGAGCACATTCACACTTATCGATTAACTCCTCTTGGCTTATGGAATGCTCGCGCTGCTGGGCATGATGCTGAACAAGTAATTGATGTTCTACTTAAATACTCACGTTTTGCAGTTCCCCATTCATTACTAGTTGATATCGCAGAGACCATGTCTCGCTATGGCAGATTGCGGTTAGAGGCACATCCAGTTCATGGATTAATTCTGGTTTCAAATGATCCAGCTGTTTTAAAAGAGGTTACGCGCGGTAAAAAAGTTGCTCCGATGCTTGGCTTGCAACTAGATGAAGAGACAATTGTTGTGCACCCCGGACAACGTGGATTCTTAAAACAAGCATTACTTAAATTGGGTTGGCCAGCAGAGGATTTTGCTGGGTATGTTGATGGTGAACATCATGAAATAGCACTTAGACAAGATGGT
>WLQA01000113.1 GCA_009698515.1 Actinomycetota bacterium | reverse complement strand
TGTGAAACTTCTGCCAGTTAATAAAATTTCGGAGGCCTTCGCATGTCCTACTAATCTTGGGAAGAGATAACTTGAACCACCTTCAGCAACTAATCCGAGTGAAACAAATGGCATTGAAAAAATCGAGTTTGGATTTGCAGTAACAATGTCGCAGTGCATCAACATGGTAGTTCCAATTCCTACTGCACGCCCCTGAACTGCTGCGATTAAAGGCTTTGGAAAATTGTGGATAGCAAATAAGAAATTAAATACCGGAGATCCTTCATCCATTTGTGGATTATTAGCGAAATCATTTATGTCATTTCCAGCAGTGAAGCTATCGCCTTCGGATGAAATAACTACGCAACGGATAGCAAAATCTCCAGCTGCTTCATTTATTTTTGTTGCCAGGGTTTGATACATATCCTGCGTTAAGGCGTTTTTCTTTTCTGGCCGATTTAATTTCAACAGTAAAACTGCGCCTATTTGTTCACTCAAAATTTGAGACATGCGCAGATCTTAGATCAGAAAGCCTTACATTCCGAGCCCTTTGGCGAGTATCGTTACGGCTACCGACAAACCATTGGAGAGTGTTTTGGAGCTAAATATATTGACTAGGGAGTTAACCCCCTTTGAGCAATTAGTCTGCGAACATCTTTGTGAAGGTTTAACCAACTCGGCGATAGCGGCCCAAACCGCGCATACTGAAAAGGTAATTGAAAATACGGTATCTCGCGTAGCCAAGGCTTTCTCAATTAAATCCGATGGAAATGTAAATGTCCGGGTTTTATTGGCACTTGCCTATCGATCACATTTCGGCGATAAAGCCTTTGATAAATTAGGTATTGCTTGTCAGCATTTAACAGTTGGTCCAGATGGGCAACAAATTTGCTCACGCCATGTTGATTAATGTAGTAATTTTTTAATCACACATCTTCTAAATCACACATCTTCTAAATCACAATAGCAACAGTGCTACCACTCGTCTTTGCCCTTATTTTGCTATCTCTTCAGGAGTATCAATAGCAATGAGAAGTAGAGAGCTTCTCGAATAAATAATTAGAGATTCTGGAGAGAATAAAATGAAACGTCGGACCTTCGATCGAATCGTCAGCTTTGTTGGTTTAGGACTTTCTGTTCTATTACTAGTTGCAGCTGGTCTGCTTAACTGGGGAGCAACATTTGCTAATGACACAGTAAAACTTCAACTAGAGCAACAAAAAATCACTATGCCAGCGGTTGACAGCGCTGGATTTAAAGCACTTCCTGCAGATGCACAAGAAGCATTGAAGCCATTTGATTCAATGCCACTTACAACTGGTAAGCAAGCACAGGCTTATGCAGATTTCTATATTGGTACACATATTAAAGGTATCGCCGGTGGCAAGGTTTATTCAGAGGTAAGCGGAGAAGCATTAGCCGCATCAGCTGCATCTAAAGCCGCACCTAATGATGCTGCTCTTGCTGCAAAAGCTGGAACTTTAATGGGACAACGCACCACATTGTTTATGGGAGAAACTTTGCGTGGCGTATTGCTAACTGCTTATGCATTTTGGCAACTGGGACAGATCGCTATGTTTGCAGCTTATGCAGCTGCAATTGGTGGAGTACTAATGCTGATCTTGGCATTAATGGGCTTTGCGCACATTCGTCGCGTAGAAGCTGACGCGACGATTTAACGCCCTCGCTCTCCAAGAGGGAAAGGCCCCTAAGGATTAATCCTTAGGGGCCTTTATCATTTCTTAATTTAACTAATTACTTTTTATCTTTCGATCGTTCCCTTAATAAACTCTTCCACCTTGTTGAACGCTTGTTCATCTGTGTATTGAATTGGCGGAGATTTCATAAAGTAACTAGATGGTGAAAGTAAAGGTCCACCAATCTTGCGATCTAATGCAATCTTTGCGCAACGAAGTGCATCAATAATTACACCAGCTGAGTTAGGCGAATCCCAAACTTCAAGCTTGTATTCAAGATTCAGTGGCACATCGCCAAATGCACGACCTTCAAGGCGAACATAGGCCCACTTGCGATCATCTAGCCAAGGAATGTAATCAGATGGTCCGATATGAACATTCTTTTTGCCAAGATCGTAATCTAGTTGTGAGGTTACTGATTGAGTTTTAGAGATCTTCTTAGACTCTAAACGATCTCTTTCCAACATGTTTTTAAAGTCCATGTTTCCACCAACATTTAATTGGTAGGTGCGATCTAGGTGAACACCACGATCTTGGAATAACTTAGCCATGATGCGGTGAGTGATTGTGGCACCAACCTGAGATTTAATATCATCGCCAACAATTGGAAGTCCAGCCTTAGTGAACTTATCTGCCCACTCTGGATCGGATGCGATAAATACCGGAAGTGCGTTAACAAAAGCACAACCAGCATCAATAGCGCATTGCGCATAAAACTTAGCTGCCTCTTCTGAGCCAACAGGTAGGTAACAGATAAGCACATCAACCTTTGCCGCCTTTAATTCAGCAACAATATCTGCTGGTTTTTCAGTTGATTCAGTGATCGTTTCTTTGTAATAACGGCCTAGTCCATCAAGTGTTACACCACGCTTAACCTTCACGCCAGTTTGCGCAACATTGCAAAACTTAATTGTGTTGTTTTCACTCGCCCAAATTGCATCGGCTAGATCTAAACCAACCTTTTTAGCATCAACATCAAAAGCTAAAACAAAGTTGATGTTCTTGATGTGATAGCCGCCAAGTACTGGGTGCATCAAACCAGGGATCTCAGTGTCGTTCGTGGCATCCTTATAGTAAGTAATACCTTGTACTAATGAGTTAGCGCAGTTTCCTACTCCAACAATGGCTACTCTAATTTCACCTTTATCTTCTACGGTCACTTGCTTTTCCTTTCAGTTTTTAGCATTTCTTCCAGCCATGCGATTTCTCGCTCAGCTGATTCCAATGAGTGACGGCGCCACTCGACCAAATAGGTATCGATACCTTCTGGAATCTTTGATAATTCGCGGCGAATGATCTCCGCCTTTTCTATTAATCGACGGTGACGTCCTTCAAGAATTCTTACTCTGCTGTTTTTTGGTGTTGGTCC
>WLQA01000112.1 GCA_009698515.1 Actinomycetota bacterium | reverse complement strand
TTGCTGTTTCCTTAATGATTGCCAACTTAAGTTTTGCCAGCGAAATTGCGCTAGATCAAGTCAGATCTGGCTTGTTAATTACAGCTGTGTTCTCAGCAGTAATTGGTTCGCTAATATTGATACTGAGCAATAGAAAGCAGGGATTAAATGTGTAGTCGGGTTACATGTAATAAATGCGGAAAGGCAACTTGGTCTGGTTGCGGTGAACATATCGAGTACGCACTTTCTGGAGTTGCAATTGCTGATAGATGTGCCGGACATGAAGGTTCTGATGATTCTTCAAATAAGTCCTCACTTCTGGGAAAGTTGTTTGGTAAAAAGTAATTACTTTGAATATTCAAATTGTTGAACCAAAATCCTCAGAGGCAGCTCGCTTACGTGAAATTAGATTACAAGCACTAAAAGATGCCCCATACGCCTTTGGCGCTGATTATCAAAAAGAGTCTGAGAAAGATTTAAATTACTGGCAAGGTTATTTAGACAATACAAATTGGTGTATTGCAGTTGATCAAGGTAAAGATATTGGTTTACTTGCAGTTGATTTAGCTGATGCTGATCGTGGTAGTGATTGTTGGATGTCTAGTTGGTGGCTAGCAGATCAATATCGTGGTCAGGGAATTCCAAAATTAATGCTGGGTTGGCTAGATCAACTTTGCAAAAATAAAGGTTGGAGCAAACAAGGTCTTGGTGTTTGGCCGGAAAATGAAAGAGCCATCGCTGCATATTTGAAGTTGGGATTTATTAAAGGACCGGCGCCACTGCCAAGCAGATCACGACCAGACAAAATGTATTTACCAATGTATCGAAATCTGCCACTTTAATTAGTAAAAAACATAGGATAATCTCATGGCAAAACGTGAAGTAGATGCATATTTCGCTGCGCAACCTGAACCACAGCGCAAGTTATTAAAAGAGATGCGCAAAATAATTCTAGAGATTGAACCTGATTTAAAGCAGGTAATCTCATATGGAATTCCAGCTTTTAAATTAGATAAAGATGTTGTCTGCGGATTGGCAGCTAGAAAAAATGGTTGTTCTTTTTATCCATTTAGTGGATCCGTACTGGAAGCACTTCGCGCAGATTTGAAGGATTTCTCACAAACCAAGAGCGCGCTTCACTTTGATAAGCCACTATCAAAAACTTTGGTGCGTAAATTGATGAACCAACGCCAGGTTCAGATAATGGTCAAGAAAAAACGCAAGTAGCGCTTTATCATTCAGGTATGGCTAAAGCACTCAAAGGTAAAGCGGCCAAAAAATCTAACTGCGCTGTTACTAATGGCGAGGTTGATTTAGCAAAGTATGAAAAATTAGATGTTGAGTGGCGCCAGATTGGGCTAGCTGCGCCAGCCCGCCGAGCCTTGGTAGATGCCAAGTTATTAAAAGTTTCAGATCTTCGAAAGATCTCAGCAGATGAATTAGAAAATCTGCACGGGATGGGTAAGAGCGCAATTGCCAGAATCAAGGTAATTATGAACGGCAAAAAAATTAAGTTTCGACCATGATCAAAACCTCGGTACGTTTCATTAATTTATTTGTAAAACGTAAGGCGTGGATTCGCAGAGTAATAGTTGCCAGCTTGGCCTCAGCAACGGCGTGGATTGTTGGAGATCAATTAGTTCCAAATGGCGGATTAGTAGCAGCAATTGTTTGTGCGCTAAGCATTCGTATCTCACTTTATAAATCAGTACGAGAAGGATTTGGACAAATTATTGGAACTGCCATTGGCGCCAGTGTCGCTCTACTTACTGTGCACTACTTTAACTTTGGATTCATCGCAGTTGGTGCAACAGTGTTTCTCTGTTCAGTAGTTGCGCGAGGACTTCGGTTGGGTGAAGTTGCATCAGTTAACGTGCCCGTTACAGCGTTGATTGTTATCGGTCCTGGCTTAAGCGGCAGCACAGCAACTCATAGACTTTCATCAACATTAATTGGCGCAGCAATTGCAATTGTTTTCTCATACTTTTCTCACGCAAAAACACCAGCCGGGCGCACCATTGATCAAATTTCTAGAATTGGTAAAAAATCAGCAGAGTTACTTATTGAGATGTCAGAAGGTGTTGCATCCTCTTTTACACAAAAACAAGCTGGTAATTGGTTAGCAAAAGCCAGATTGTTAGTTGAGGAGATTCCAGATTTAAGATCACAAGCGATTGAAGCCCGCGAATATGCAAAGTGGTCACCGTTGGTGGAAGAGCAAGAAGCTGATGCACTTTATGTAAGTGGAGTTGCTATTGAACACATGGTGGTTCAGGTGCGAACGATTGCCAGAAGATTATTTGATGCCAGCCAAGATAAAGCTCGGATTGACATTGTGAACCGGGCAATTGCGCATGCATTATCTGCGACCAGTGTGGCAATTAGCGAAAAGATTGAATTAATTAAATTACCTGAACATGATCATGCAAAAGATGGCATCGCAGAGGAGTTACAACAAGTCGCTGATAATTTAACAGAGGAGTTAATTCTTCGAAATCAGCAATTGCCACGAGATCAATTTGTGCGTTGTATTTCTCTGGTTTCGGCGATCAGTATTATCGCCGCTTCACTTGATGAATCATCACCTGCCCTTAGAAATGTGAAGACACCAGAGGATGCGAGTTCACAACCCATTATGGGATATTCACCAATTACCAAGACCACTAAGTGGAGCAAGCGAATGTGGATAGCAACTCGAAAATTCTTACTAAGATAATCTAAATCAAAGGAGCAAATATGGATCTGCAACAGGTAGCAAAAGATTATGAAGCAGCAACAAAATCATTTTTAGATGCCGTTGCCAGCTTTCCAAAGGCTGATCTTGATAAAGCGAAAAAGGATGGCTGGAATGCTCGTCAGATAATTCACCATTTAGCAGATAGTGAATCCCAAAGCTGCGCCAGATTAAGAAGATTAATTGCCGAACCAGGAACTACTATCCAAGGTTATGATGAAAATAAATGGGCCGGCTCTGATGTATTGGGATATAAGGAGCTACCAATTGAAAGTTCATTGGCGTTATTTAAGGCCTCCAGAGAGGCATCTTTAACAATTATTAAACGGTTAAC
>WLQA01000111.1 GCA_009698515.1 Actinomycetota bacterium | reverse complement strand
CAAAGGTTGTTGTGCTTGGCGCCGGTGTTGCTGGCTTACAAGCAATTGCAACTGCTAAAAGATTAGGCGCAGTAGTTAGTGCATATGATGTTCGTCCAGCATCTGCTGACGAAGTTAAATCAATGGGCGCAAAATTTATTACCTTGGAATTAGAGGCACTAGAAGGTGCCGGTGGTTACGCCCGCGAAATGACTGAGGAGCGTGCTGCAAAGCAACGTGAATTGTTAACACCATATATTGCAGAAGCAGATGTATTAATTACAACCGCTGCTGTTCCAGGACGCACTGCGCCCCGATTAGTTACTGCGCAAATGGCTGCCCAAATGAAGCCCGGATCAGTAATTGTTGATCTTGCTGCTGAGACTGGTGGAAATGTTGAAGGCAGTGTTGCCGGTGAAGTTATTACAACAAGTGCTGGTGTGACTATGTGGGGCGGTAAAGATGTGCCAAGCCAATTGCCTTATCACGCATCTATGTTGTTCTCCCGAAATGTTGTTAATTTGCTTTTGTTAATGAGTAAAACTGTTGATGGCAAAGCAACTGGTGAAATTCTGCCTGATTTTTCAGATGAAATTATTGATTCCGCAGCGCTAACCCACAATGGTGCGCGCCGAGAAAAAAGTAAGTAGAACGGGAAAATAATGAGCAATGAATTAGCGCTGTTATCCATCTTCTTACTATCTATATTTGTTGGCTTTGAGGTTGTCTCTAAAGTTTCAACAACCTTGCACACACCGTTAATGAGTGGTGCTAACGCAATTCACGGAGTTATTTTGGTTGGTGCAATTTTGGTTGCCGATCACTCAGAAACCACCTTAGAACTTACCCTGGCCATTATTGCCATTGTGTTAGCAACAATAAATATGGTTGGTGGCTTTGTAGTTACCGATCGCATGTTGCAGATGTTTAAAGGAAAGCCAAGGCCGAAAAAAGATTCCGCAGGGCAAGAATCAGGCGGTAAATAATGAGCCAAAATCTTTATGACCTAATTGGATTATTAGCTGGTATCTGTTTTATTCTGGCGTTAAAGGGTTTATCTTCACCAAAATCGGCTCGCCGTGGAAATATCATCGGCGCAATTGGTGCCACTATCGCAACAGTTATTGTTTTCTTTTATGCAAATGATGGAAAAGCACTTAATCATCTGCCTTTAATTCTTGGTGCAATTGCATTTGGAGTTTTAGTTGGTGTGCCAGCTGCTCGTAAAGTTCAAATGACGCAGATGCCGCAATTGGTCGCATTGTTTAATGGTGTTGGTGGAGGTGCTGCCGCACTTGTTGCAATTGTTGAGTACTTAAAATTAGGTGATAGCGCAACTGTGGCCGAAGTTGTTGCCACGGTATTTACCGTAATTGTTGGTTGTGTTTCCTTCTCTGGTTCAATAATTACCTTCTTAAAGTTGCAAGAGTTAATGACTACTCGCCCAGTTATTTTTCCATTTGGACGTCAATTAATTGCACTAACTTTATTGGCGGTTTTAGCCACAGGTGGTTGGGTAATTTCATCAGGTGGAACTGCGCCACTGTTAATTAATGGCGCGCTATCTTTGTTATTTGGTATTTTATTTGTTCTTCCAGTTGGCGGCGCAGATGTGCCAATTGTGATCTCATTACTTAACGCCTTTACCGGTTTAACTGTTGCAGCAAGTGGATATGTACTTCAAACAACCTTATTAATTATCGCTGGCACATTAGTTGGTGCATCTGGCACGATCTTGACTCGATTAATGGCAGAAGCAATGGGACGTTCATTGTTTGGAACTTTATTTGGTGCATTTACCGCCAAAGCAACCGCTGCAACTGGTGCGGCAGAGTCTCGTCCAGTTAAATCTGGTTCACCAGATGATGTAGCAATTTTGCTTAACTACGCACAACGAGTTGTAATTGTTCCGGGCTTTGGTTTAGCTGTTGCACAAGCACAACACACAGTTCGCGAGTTAGCTGATTTGTTAACTGCAAAAGGTGTTGATGTTGCATATGGAATTCACCCAGTTGCCGGACGTATGCCCGGACATATGAATGTTTTACTTGCTGAAGCAAATGTGCCGTATGAGCAATTAGTGGAAATGGAGGAGGTAAATCCAACCTTCCCACAAACTGATGTTGTATTAGTTGTTGGCGCAAATGATGTTGTGAACCCGGCTGCTAAGACCACACCTGGTTGCCCAATTTATGGCATGCCAATTCTTGAAGTTGATAAGGCTGGCAATGTGATCTTCTTAAAACGTTCAATGCGCCCTGGCTTTGCCGGAATTGAAAATGAACTTCTATACGAGCCAAAGACCACTTTGTTATTTGGAGATGCGAAGGATTCATTAACTAAAGTAGTATCTGCACTTAAAGCACTTTAAGTTCGCAAACTTTAATTAATTAGAAGGATTCATCGATGCCAGCTGTAACAGTTAAAGATATAACTGTCCTTCCAAGAGTTATTGCCGATCCGGCTGCCCGTGCGCGCCGAGTTAAAAGTGTTACAACTGCGCCACAAGGACATGAAGGTGAAGGCTTTCCAGTTCGTCGGGCATTTGCTGGCGTTGATTTAGCAGATTTAGATCCATTTATTCACTTAGATCAAATGGGTGAGGTTGAGTACGCACCTGGTGAACCAAAGGGAACTCCTTGGCATCCACACCGTGGTTTTGAAACTGTTACTTACATTATTGATGGCATCTTTGATCATTACGATAATCACGGCGGCGGTGGAACAATTTCAAATGGCGATACCCAATGGATGACAGCTGGTGCTGGGATTTTGCATATTGAAACTCCACCAGAGCATTTAGTAATGAGTGGTGGTTTATTTCATGGTTTCCAACTTTGGGTAAATCTGCCAGCTGCTAAGAAATGGTCACCACCTGCCTATCAAGATTTACGTGCATCAGATGTTGCACTTTTATCCTCACATGATGGTGGCGCACTACTGCGAGTTATTGCTGGTGAGATTGCCGGACATAAAGGTCCAGGATCAACTCAAACTCCAATCACAATTGTGCACGCAACATTGCAACCAGGTTCTGAACTTCGCTTGCCGTGGAATCCGCAATACAACGCACTTGCTTATGTATTAAATGGCCATGGCACAGTTGGTGAAGAGAAACATCCAATTAAAACTGGCCAACTAGTTACCTACCGCGATGGTGATTGCATT
>WLQA01000110.1 GCA_009698515.1 Actinomycetota bacterium | reverse complement strand
TTGAAGGAGAAATGAAAGTAATGGGCAAGACATTAGCGGAAAAAATATGGGCAGAACATGTTGTTTCATCTGCTGCTAATGAACCCGATTTACTTTATATCGATTTACATTTAATTCACGAAGTAACTAGCCCACAAGCATTTGATGGCTTGCGACTTGCCGGACGCAAAGTACGTCGCGCAGATTTAACTATTGCAACTGAAGATCACAATGTACCGACTTTAAATATTGATAAACCAATTGCAGATCCAGTTTCAAAATTACAGGTAGATACCTTGCGCAAGAACTGCGCAGAGTTTGGCGTTCGCATTCACTCACTAGGTGATATTGATCAAGGCATTGTTCACGTAGTTGGACCTCAATTAGGAATTACGCAACCAGGTATGACAATTGTTTGCGGAGATTCACATACCTCAACACATGGCGCCTTTGGCGCTTTAGCATTTGGTATTGGTACCAGCGAAGTAGAACATGTATTAGCTACACAAACTTTGCCATTGATTAGACCAAAAACTATGGCGATAAATGTGGAAGGCAGATTAAAACCTGGTGTAACAAGTAAAGATATTATCTTGGCTGTCATTGCAAAGATCGGAACTGGCGGCGGCCAGGGATATATTTTGGAGTATCGCGGAAGTGCTATTCGCGCTCTTTCAATGGAAGGGCGAATGACAATCTGTAATATGTCGATAGAAGCTGGCGCCCGTGCTGGATTAATCGCACCAGATCAAACAACCTTTGATTATGTGAAGGGTAAACCACATGCACCAGAAGGTGCTGATTGGGATGCTGCAGTTGCTTATTGGAAAACATTAACCACAGATGCTGATGCAAAATTTGATGTTGAAGTTAATCTAAATGCAGATGAATTAGCACCATTTGTAACGTGGGGAACTAACCCAGGACAAGGCTTGCCACTTTCTGCCTCCGTTCCAAATCCAGCTGATTTCACAAATGCCGAAGATCGTGGCGCAGCCGAGCGAGCTTTGGAGTATATGGGATTAACCGCAGGCACACCGCTGAAAAATATTAAGGTGGATACAGTTTTCTTAGGTTCATGTACAAATGGACGCATTGAAGATTTGCGTGCTGCCGCTGAAATTTTAAAGGGAAAGAAAATCGCTAATTCATTGCGCTTATTGGTAGTTCCTGGTTCTGCTCGCGTTAGATTACAAGCTGAATCTGAAGGATTAGATAAGGTATTTCTAGATGCCGGCGCTGAATGGCGAAGTGCTGGCTGTTCAATGTGTTTGGGAATGAATCCAGATCAATTAACTGTTGGCGAACGTGCTGCATCTACTAGCAATCGAAATTTCGAAGGCCGACAGGGTAAAGGCGGCAGAACCCACTTAGTAAGCCCATTAGTTGCAGCGGCGACTGCAATTAAAGGAACACTAGCTTCGCCAGCGGATTTATAAATGGAAAAATTTATTAAGCACACTGGAAGTGCTTTGCCACTTCGCCGCAGCAATGTTGATACCGATCAAATAATCCCAGCGGTATACCTAAAGCGCATTACGAAGAGCGGCTTTGAAGATGGCTTATTTGGCGCTTGGCGCAACGATCCAGAGTTTGTGTTAAACCAAGTGCAATATAAGAGCGCAACTGTTTTAGTAGCTGGTCCAGATTTTGGAACTGGCTCATCTCGCGAGCACGCAGTTTGGGCGCTACAGAACTACGGTTTTAAAGTTGTTTTATCTAGCCGCTTTGCAGATATTTTCCGCGGCAACTCGCAAAAGGCTGGACTTCTAACAGTAATTTTGCCGCAAGATGAGATCGAAAAGATTTGGCAGAGGGTAGAGACCAAGCCAGATACTCAAATAACTGCAGATCTAGAGAGTAAAACCATCACTTATGAAGGCACCACTTTGAAATTTGAGATTGATGATTACACAAGATGGCGCTTAATGGAGGGGCTAGATGACATCGGTCTTACCTTCACCAAAATTGACAAGGTCTCTGAGTTTGAAGAAAAAAGAGCGAGTTTTAAGCCTAAAACACTACCAATTAGGTAATTAGAACTCTAAAGTAATTATTTAGAGTTACTTAATTTTTCGCACAAAAGTTAACAAAAGCAGTATTTTTCACTATTTTTTTGAGTGCGACACACCGATTTGGTTGTCAACCATATTTTTACTCACCCCTTAGATTAACCCTCAGTTAAGCAAACGCTTAATCTTTTACACGTAAATAAGGGGATTTAATGAACAAGGCCCAGTTCATCGCTTACTTAGCACCACAATTTGGTGACAGTAAGAAGGAAGCTGCACGTGCAGTTGAAGTTGTATTTGATGCGATCGTACGCAACATCTCAAAAGGTGAAGATGTAATGATCAATGATTTCGGTAAGTTTAAGAAGGTTGATCGTCCAGCACGTAAGGGACGTAACCCATTTACCGGCGAAACAATTCAAATTAAGGCAAGCAAGAAAGTTCGTTTCCTTGCTGCAAAGGGTTTGAAAGATGTAATTTCTGGCGCTAAGAAGCTAGGTGCTGCACCAGTTGCACCAGCAAAGGCTGCTCCTGCTAAAGCTGTTAAAGCAACTAAGGCTAAGAAAGTTAGCAAGTTGAAGAAGGCAGTTAAGAAAGCAAAGCCAGCAAAGAAAGCAAAGAAAGCAAAAAAGCGTCGCTAATCAAATAAGTAATTAAAAACGGGGTCTCATCACGAGGCCCCGTTTTTTTACGCTCAAAATTGATTCTTTTATGGCGATATAAGCATCCGTCGTAGAATTGAGCAGTGTCTACCGTAATGAAGATTTCCTATGATCCACCAAAAGGAAAACCTCTTGGCGTAACTGGTTGGTTCAGATTTGGCGCATGGGTACTGCGTCCATTATTAAATTTATTGGGGAAGCGCAATTGGATTGGCGCAGAGAATTTACCTAAAACCGGAGCTGCTATTGCTGTCTGCAATCACATCTCACACATTGATCCATTGGTCTTCACTCATTTTCTTTATAACAACGGTAGAGCGGTTAGATATTTAGGTAAAGCATCTGTATTTAAGGTGCCAATTGTTGGTCGAGTTTTATTAGGAGCGGGACAAATTCCAGTTGAACGTGAAACCGCAAATGCTTCTGATTCTTTACAACATGCAATAGCATTTTTAAAGGCCGGGCATTTACTTGGTGTTTACCCCGAGGGAACTTTGACGCGAGATGAAAATTATTGGCCGATGA
>WLQA01000011.1 GCA_009698515.1 Actinomycetota bacterium | reverse complement strand
AGTAGTTTTGTAATAATGGTTGATCAAACTTGCACTAACTTGCAGGCGGGCGGCGATATTTTTTAACTCCAACCCAGTTCCGCCAAGCGTGCCAAGAAGTTTTTCGGACAGATCAAGAATCTGAGAATGCATTTCTGTTAGATTTTCATAATCTGATGGAAATCCAAGCTTGGGAACATTGCGGCTAGACTTCATCAAGTTGCTCCGTTCCGCATGGTTCCTTCTGTAACAATATTAAACATCCAGGATATAGAAATATCTGTACCACTGTGTAATATTCGGACTAAGTAGGGATTTCTACAAGTTGTAGGGCATGATCTATATGGTCACTGGTTCGATCCCAGTATCGTCCACTTAAGAAAATAGATTACTTAAAGCACTGGTAATGCTGCTAAAGCTTTTTCAAAGTCAGCATCTGTTAGTACTGAATCAACCATATTTCCATTTAAGAATTGGTCATATGCCGCAAGATCAAAATGGCCGTGGCCGCAAAGTGCAGTAAGAATAACTTTCTCCTCGCCAGTTTCCTTTGCCTTCAACGCCTCTTGAATTGCAACAGCAATTGCATGTGTTGGCTCTGGAGCAGGAACAATTCCTTCTGTTCTAGCAAATTGAACTGCTGCAGAGAAACATTCCTTTTGACCCACAGTTGTAGCTGTCATCATTCCCAATTCATAAATATGTGAAACCAATGGCGCCATACCGTGATATCGAAGTCCACCGGCATGAATTGGATCTGGAATGAAATCATGACCGAGGGTGTGCATCTTCATTAGTGGTGTCATTCCTGCTGTGTCACCAAAATCGTAGGCATAAGTTCCGCGAGTAAGTGATGGGCATGAAGCAGGTTCTACTGCACGAATTTCAGGATTCATCTTTCCTTTTATTTTTTCGCGAATAAATGGGAAGGAAAGACCGGCAAAGTTAGAGCCACCGCCAGTACAGCCAACTAGTAAATCTGGAGTTTCCCCCACCTTTGCTAATTGCTTTAATGCTTCCTCGCCAATAATTGTTTGGTGCAACAAAACATGGTTCAACACAGAACCAAGTGCATACGCAACAGATGGATCTTGTACTGCCGCCTCCACCGCTTCAGAAATTGCAATTCCTAATGAACCAGAATGATTCTTAGGATCAAGTGCAAGTTTGCGACCAGCTTCAGTTAATTGAGATGGTGAACGATGAACCTTTGCACCGAAAACCTCCATCATTAATCTGCGATAAGGCTTCATGTCGTAAGAGCCACCAACTTGCCAAACTTCGCACTCCATATCAAATAATGCGCAAGCAAAAGCCAATGCAGTTCCCCATTGACCAGCACCAGTTTCGGTGGTTAATTTTTTAATGCCAGCCTTTTTGTTGTAATAAGCCTGTGGTACAGAGGTGTTAGTTTTATGCGAACCCGCAGGTGATACACCTTCGTACTTGTAATAAATACGAGCTGGCGTATCAAGTAGTTGTTCTAGTCGACGTGCTCGAAATAATGGTGATGGTCGCCAGGTGCGATACACATCTAGAACTTCACCTGGAATATCAATATATGAATCTGTAGAAACCTCTTGCAAAATTAAATCCATAGGAAACAATGGCGCCAAATCAGCTGGACCAACTGGTTGATGTGTTCCTGGATGTAATGGTGGCGGTGGTGGTGATGGCAGATCAGGAATGATGTTGTACCACTGAGTTGGCATTTCACTTTCATCAAGAGTTATCTTGGTAAAACTCTTTGCATCTTTACTTAGAGACATTTTCTGCTCATTTCAGTGGTCGTAGTTTCCAAATCTTAAGCATGGATATTAGCCATATGAGATACCTTTCGGGAAGGGATTCTTTGTAAAAAGGGATGGCTGGCATGGAAAGATTCGGAATACACTCTTCTCAATATCAAAATAGTTATACAAAAGAGGAGAACCAGAAGTTCAGCCAAATCTTTGGTGAACTAACTCAGCGCTTTGCCGAGGCGATGAAAAATAACCTCTCGCCTACAGATCCTCTAGTTCAAAAGCTAGTAAAAGAGCATTATGAGTTTTGTCTGCAATTTTGGAAACCAAATCGTGAGAGTTATAAATCGCTAGCAATGTCATACATTTTGCCTTCCCCGTACAGAGATTCATACGAAGAGGTTGCAGTCGGGTTGGGGAAATTTCATTATGACGCAGTAATTAATTGGGCAGATGAAAACCTTGATTAATCCTTGCGTACAAAAGTTCGATAAATTGAAATAATTAGAATGTAAATCGGGAAAATAATCAAGATTACATAAGGCATACTCATTAAATTAACAGCAGCAGTTTCATCAAAGTTCCAGGACAAATAGGTTAAATCCAAAAGATAAATAATAGTTATCGGCAAGGTAACTCTTCGAAGAAATACCACCTTAGTCAGATGAGGTATTTTAAAATTTGTTAGCGATAGCGCCGCAAATATTACAGAAACAACCACAACTTGATTCTGAGAAGCATTTAAAATAATGAAGGATGGAACTACTAAATTCCAAGAGGCTGGAAATCCATTAAACCAATGATCGTCAGATTCTTGATCGCACCTAGCAAACCACAGTGCTGAAGTCATGAGAATTAATGCAATTAATCCAGCTTCTAAGTTGTTTGGTAATAAATTTGAAGTCGCCAGGAATGCCACCGGCACAATAACGCAAGTTACATAGTCAACAACTAGATCTAAGATATTTCCATCAATTTTTAAAACATGGATCTGTACATCAATTTTTCTAGCCAAAGGTCCATCTACGCCATCAATTACTTGGCACAATAACAACCACAACAGGCCATCTCGAATACGTCCATCAATTACAGCTTGCAAAGAAATCATTGCAAAAATTACGCCACTGGCGGTAAAAACATGTAATGCCCAGCCAGCGCGAATTAAACCTTTATTTGATTGCTCAAAGTTCACCAAAGGAGTCTAACTTTGAAGTTCAGGCAAGCACGGATATATCTGATGTGGTGAGTTAAGATCCAACTATGAATCAGATTGCAACGGTATCGGCATTAACTTTTGGTGCTCAGGCATTTGTCACCCTATTTGTAATCCTTGATCCACCAGGCGCAACGCCGATTTTCTTAGGGTTAGTTGCCGGCGAGAGTGAAAGACGCAAACGTCGCATGGCTTGGCAAGGTGCATTTATTTCGCTATCGGTAATCATCTCCTTTGCCATATTTGGAAATGTACTTTTGGGTTACCTAAATATTTCATTTGCATCTCTGCAAGGAGCAGGTGGTTTGCTGTTATTGATTACAGCACTTGGCTTGCTAACTGGATACGCACCTGAAGAAAAAACTGGTAAAAGTAAAAATGTAGCTTTGGTTCCACTTGGTACGCCACTTCTGGCTGGACCTGGTGCGATAGTGACAACCATGCTTTTTGTGCAAGATGCAAATGATTGGGGCCAAATCTCAGCATTGTTTATTGCAATAATTGCTGTTCATATAGTTATTGGTTTGACCTTAATGTTTTCTACAAAAATACTTGCATTAATTAAAGACTCCGGAGTTGATTTGGTTGCCAAAATTGCTGGCCTACTCTTGGCAGCCATTGCCGTAGAAATGATCGTGGCATCGATAAAAGCTTACTTTTTGATCTAATTCATCAAAATACATTGTCAGAACTTTAAAGTATCTTTCCACTGTGGATACAAATTTAAGTGATGGCATATTTTTAATAGTAGATCTTGAAACTACTGGACCTTCTCCTAAATCCGGCTCCGCCATCACAGAAATTGGAGCTGTGAAGGTTAAAGGTGGCGAAGTTATCGCTGAGTTTGAAAGCTTTGTGAATCCGCTTAAACCAATTCCAGAGTACATCACCGATTTAACTGGCATCACCAATCAAATGCTGGCAAATGCTCCAATCATTGATGAGGTGTTACCAGACTTTTTAAACTTTGCCGGCAGTCACATTGAAACAATTTTGGTTGCACACAATGCGCCATTTGATCTTGGTTTTTTAAAGAGCGCTGCCTCCGAAATCGAAATACCTTGGCCGAAGTATCAAACGCTAGACACTGTAACCATCGCTCGCCAAGTTCTTACCCGAGATGAAGTTGCAAATTGTAAATTAGGCACATTGGCAGAGTTCTTTGGAACTAAGGTTGAACCAAATCACCGTGCGCTAGATGATGCAAAAGCTACAAATGAAGTTTTGCATGGTTTGTTTGAAAGGCTTGGCTCGATGCAAATTACAACGGTGGAAAAATTAATGGATTTCGCTAAAACCGCTGCACATATACAGCGCAAAAATTACTACGGTTTAAAATCTATCTAGCGCTGGCAATTTCATTTGTTAAATCAACCCACTTCTTAAGCACCGAAGCGGCGGCGCCTGAATCAATTGCTTGATTAGCCAATACATAAGCATTTGCAATCTGAGTCTCTAGCGGCAGATGAAAATCAGCTTTAAATGCAGCGATTGCAAAAGCTGCGTTCAAAGTGACCGCATCACGAGGTGCGCCAGATTCACCGGCAAAAATCTTTGCTGTAATTGATGCGTTAAATTCCGCATCACCACCTAGTAATTCATGAATTTCTGAACGAGCAATACCGATCTCTGCTGGATCAAAAGTTTCTACATTGATATTGCCATCATGTATTTGGTAAACAGTAGTTGGGCCAGACAACGAAACTTCATCCAAGCCATCATCGCCTCTAAAAACAAAACCCTCTTTACCTTGATTTAGTAGAACCTCAGAAACCAAAGGAAGTAACTCTTTACGCGCTACACCGATTGCAGCAGCTTTGGGTTTTGCCGGATTTGAAAGCGGTCCCAAAATATTGAAGATGGTGGGAACACCAAGCTCTTTTCTGGCAGGTGCTGCATGTTTCATAGAAGAGTGAAACATTGGCGCAAAACAAAATCCAATACCAATCTTTGACACTGTTTTTTCTACTTCTGCTCCAGTTAAATCAATTCTTACTCCTAAGGCTTCAAGAAGATCGGCAGATCCAGATTTTGAAGATGCAGCCCGATTGCCATGCTTTACAACTCTGGCGCCCGCCGCATTAGTAATAATTGCAGCAGTTGTTGAAATATTTATGGTGTTAGCACCATCTCCGCCAGTTCCTACGGTATCCACGGCTCGATCTGGAATATTGATTGGAGCTGCCAGTGCGTACATCTGATCAACTAAAGCGATAACTTCACTAGGAATCTCACCTTTAACTTTTAAACCTAATAAAAAATGCTTGGTCTGATCTAATGAGGCAGCGCCAATTAGAATCTGATTCATACACCATTTGATTTGCTCTGGTGATAAATCTTTTTTCTCAGCGAGCGCTGTAAAAACTAGCTCCCAATTCATTGGAACTAACTAACAATAATTGAGTTGGTTTTCAAAACTTCTGCGCACTTTTTGGCCAAAGTAAATGGGTCAATTGGATGTGTAACTGTTGCCTCTGCGCGAGACCAGGTAGCAAGCCAGTTATCTTGCGCCCGACCTGTTATTAGTAATACCGGTGGGCAGTTGAAAACTTCATCCTTTAATTGCCGGGCAACGCCCATGCCACCTTCTGGAACCGCTTCGCCATCTAATATAAAAAGATCTATATGTTTTTTTGAATCAACAAATAATCTTAAAGCTGCCGCTGTGGCAAATTCTCTGATTTCATGTGTTGGTAAATCTTTATCAATCTTTTTTCCAAGAGCCGTCTTTACTGCCGAACGAACTGTTGCATCATCTGAGTAGAGGGCTACTACTAGGTGCTTGGCTTGGTCCATGCCAGCAATCCTACATAGTCGAAGATGGCTATCTGGGTGATGAGTTTCACCCAAAGGTGGTGGCTCACCGCAGAGGTCCGATGAAGGTATTCCTCTCTATTTCAGGAATAATCTCCCCCATGACGACCTACGCAGGAACTGTAAGTAAAGCCAATCGACCTAACTTGGTCGCAGTAGGAACAATTGTTTGGCTGGCTTCAGAACTTATGTTCTTCGCTGCACTTTTCGCAATGTACTTTACGACCCGCGCTGTGCAAGGCCCAAAGGTTTGGCTCGAATCTACCGGCATGTTAAATATTCCATTTGCCGCAACCAACACAACAGTTTTAGTTTTATCTTCAGTAACCTGCCAATACGGAGTATTTGCTGCCGAGAGATTTCAAGCTCGTCGCTCTGGCACAATCTTTCAGATATCTAAATGGGGAATGCGCGAATGGTTTGCCCTTACCTTCTTAATGGGTGCTTTTTTCATTGGCGGTCAAGTTTATGAATACGCATCTCTGGTTGCAGAAGGTCTTACCTTTTCTTCAGATGCATACGGTTCGGTTTTCTATCTGACTACAGGTTTCCATGGAATGCACGTTACAGGTGGTTTAATCGCATTCTTAGTTGTGATGATCAGAGTTTTTAAAGCACAGAAATTTGGTCACTCTCAAGCCACAACTGCCATCGTAGTTTCTTACTACTGGCACTTTGTAGATATCGTATGGATCGCATTGTTCTCTGCGATTTATCTGATTAAATAAGGTTAATATGAAAAAATTATCATCTTTGCGTAAACACAAATTTGCACTTCCAGTTTTGATTTTAGTAGCACTTTCATCTTTGGGTTTTACCTTCTCCGCTGCAACTGCCGCTCCTGCTAAATCACAATTAGCAGCAAGTGCTAAATCAACTTTGATTGCAGAAGGAAAAGAGTTATTCCTTAAAGGGTGTTCCTCATGTCATGGATTAAATGCTGAAGGTGGAAGTATCGCGCCATCATTAATTGGAGTTGGAGCAGCTTCTGTAGATTTTCAAGTTGGTACTGGTCGCATGCCAATGGCTGATATGAGCCAACAAGCAATGCGCAAGAAACCGCTTTACACCGAAGAGCAAACTGCAGCATTAGCCGCTTATGTTGCCTCCCTTGCACCTGGACCTGCTTCACTTACAAATGAAGAGATTGAATGGGAACGAGATGGCAATACCGCTGAAGGTGGCGAATTATTTAGAAATAACTGCGCAATGTGCCACAACTTCGCTGGTCAAGGCGGCGCTCTAACGCAAGGTAAATATGCGCCAACAATTATGGGTGTTGAGCCAAAACATATTTATGAAGCAATGATTACTGGACCACAATCAATGCCAGTCTTTTCTGACAAAACAATTACCGTTGAGGAAAAACTATCAATTATTAAATGGATTAAAGCTGCTGAAGCAGAACCAAATCTCGGTGGCGCATCCCTTGGACGTGTCGGACCGGTAACAGAAGGATTACTTGTTTGGACCTTTGGCCTGGGATTACTAATTGGCATTGCCGTATGGCTTGCTTCGAAGGCACGATAGGAACTTAAATGGCCAATGATTTAACTCCGCTATCTGATCCAGGATTGCCTAAGCATGTACATCGCAAAGCAGATCATGATCCGAAAGCGGAAAAGCGGGCAGAACAGCAAGTTGCAATTCTCTTCGCATTATCTGCAGTAGGCACAATTCTCTTTATTTACTCATACATATTTATAAAGACAGATCTATTTGTATTCCTTCCACTACTTGGAAATACAAATGCGCATCAACTTGGCTTGGGTATGGGCTTAACAATTGCTTTACTTGGTATTGGATTTGGCGCTGTGCATTGGGCAAAAACTTTAATGTCAGATACTGAAGTAATTGCAGAACGTCACGAATTTAGATCAAGTGATGAGGATCGATCTGAATTTGTTAAAACAGTTAAAGAGCGTTCAGCAGAAGCGGGTCTGGGAAGACGTTCTTTAATTAAGCGCACTTTAGGAATTTCAGTTGGCTTAGTTGGTTTGTCGCCGATTTTATTGTTACGTGATTTAGGACCACTACCAAAGAAACAATTGGAAGAAACTTCGTGGCGCACCGGCACTCGCTTAGTTACCGATCCAGGTGATCGGCCAATTAAGGCCTCTGATCTAGAAGTTGGCGCAGTTGCGCAGGTTTTGCCAGAGCTGCGGATGGGTCAGAAAAGAACATTAGAAGATATTGGTAAAGATGCCGTCTTATTAATTCGTTTGCGGCCAGAAGAGTTTCAATTAGATGCAGAACGTAAATCTTGGACACATGAGGGAATAATTGCATTCTCTAAAATTTGTTCACATATGGGATGTGCTGTAGCGCTTTATGAACAACAAACTAAACATCTTTTGTGCCCATGCCATCAATCAACATTTGATGTAACCAGAGCCGCAAAGGTTATTTTTGGACCAGCAGCTAGACCGCTTCCGCAATTGGCAATCACTGTAGATGCGCAAGGTTATTTAATTGCTCAACAACCATTCAACGAATCTGTTGGACCTAGCTACTGGGAGAGATCGTCATGACCGCACGCGAGCGAGTTGCCGGCAATGTTGCTAATTATGTAGATGAGCGCACGGGCGCTGCCGCATGGATTAAGAAGAATTTAAACAAAGTATTCCCTGATCACTGGTCATTTATGTTGGGTGAAATTGCACTCTACTCATTTATTATTTTGTTGCTTTCCGGAACCTTTTTAACTTTTTGGTTTGACCCTTCCATGAAAGAGGTTACCTATGAAGGTTCATACCTACCGCTAAAAGATGTAGAAATGTCAGCGGCGTACGCATCAACATTGCATATCTCATTTGATGTTCGTGGTGGCTTACTAATGCGACAAATTCATCACTGGGCTGCCTTAATTTTTATGGCCGCAATCGTTGTGCATTTACTTCGTGTTTTCTTCACTGGTGCATTTCGCAAACCACGTGAGTTCAACTGGCTACTAGGAATTGGTCTTTTAACACTTGGAATTGTTGAAGGCTTCCTTGGCTATTCATTACCGGATGATCTTTTATCCGGAACTGGAATTCGCATTGCCGAAGCGATTATTCAAGCCTTACCGGTAGTGGGTTCATACCTCTCATTTTTTGCATTTGGTGGCGCATTTCCTGGTGAGGTATTTATTCCGAGAATTTACACAGTACATATCTTGTTACTTCCGGGAATCTTTCTTGCCTTAATTACTGTGCACTTAATGTTGGTTTGGTACCAGAAACACACTCAATATCCAGGTCCTGGCCGTACTGAAAAGAATGTTGTTGGTTACCCATTAATGCCGGTGTATATGGCAAAAGCTGGCGGATTTTTCTTTATCGTATTTGGTGTTACTGCATTTCTTGGAGCGGTTGCATCGATAAATCCAATTTGGTTATACGGTCCATACACACCCGGCCAAATTTCTGCTGGATCGCAGCCAGACTGGTACATGGGTTGGCTTGATGGATTAGTTCGAATGGCTCCCCCATTAGAGACACATGCTTTTGGTCATACCATTTCATGGAACATATTAATTCCTGGATTAATCATCCCCGGAATTTTATTTACTGGAATGGCGCTCTATCCATTTATTGAAAGTTGGATTACTGGCGACAAACGAGAGCACCATTTGCTTGATCGTCCGCGCAATGTGCCAAACCGCACCGCTCTTGGTGCAATGTCACTTACCTTCATGATTGTTTCCTTAATCAATGGTGGAAATGACATTATTGCAACACATTTTGATTTAACAATTAACCAAATTATGTGGTTTACCCGATTTGGCTTAATTATTTTGCCACCACTTGCTTTTGTAATTACCAAGCGCATTTGTTTGTCGCTACAACGCGCAGATAGAGAATTGGTACTACATGGCCGAGAAACAGGCCGATTAGTTATGTTGCCACATGGTGAATTTGTAGAAGTTCATGAGCCACTTTCAGCGGAAAAGAAATGGACATTGACCCAACACGAACAACCCGCAGCTATTGAACTTGTTCAAACCGACAAGGGTGGCGTACTTAATCCAAAGGGCATTCGAGCCAAATTACAAGCAAGATTTAGCGCTGCAAATGCAGAGGTTGTTGCAAAACCTACGCCAGATGAGGTTAAGCAACTCGAAGGCGGACATCACTAACTAAAGTTTTACCGCTTTATTTAACTAACCCGCTACAACTTGGTTTAGGACCAGCATTTGTATTTCCATACCGATGCTGTGTAATTGAAACACTCTGCTCGAGGAACCAGCGGCTAAGTTCTATATCGCCACGCTGAGTAATCGCCCTGCGATCGCAACCAACACCAACTTCGATTAGTGCATTTGTTGGCGTTAGCTCTGCTGATAACCAACGAACTCGATCAAACTCAGTAGCATGATGAACAAACTCTTCCCAACTTTCAACTACAAGATTATTTAAACCAGGAATCAGTGACTCGGCACTTAAACGTAATTTCACGCCAAGATCTTTTTTGATCCAATGCAGGAAATCTAATTCATCTTTGGTAGTGCCACTATCAATTCTGACTAGAAATCCTTTTTTGTACTGGCGATATCTTTGTAGATTAGATTCAACAGCCAAGCCACTTCGATCAATGGCGATTGCACCAGTTGCCTTAAACCAGCGATTTGCTTGTTCTTTCATTGGCAGGAAATGTTGCAAGCGATTCCAATTACGTAAGGTCGCAACATAATTTAAGCCACCAGCTTTGGCGGTTGCACCTACGCTACTTAACTTCCATCCACCAAACGGCTGACGATTTACAATAGCGCCAGTAACTCCGCGATTAACATATAAATTTCCAGCCTCAACCTCTTCGATCCAATACTCACATTCATTAACATCTAGTGATTGAATGCCTGCAGTTAATCCATACGGTGTTTGGTTCTGCCACTTAACTGCAGTTTCTAAATCAGGTGCGCACATAATTGCTAATACCGGACCAAACCATTCATTTAGATGTGACCAAGAATCTGGCTTAACGCCAACTTTAATTCCCGGAGACCACATAAAGCCCGCATCATCTAATTGCTTTGGCGCGATCCACCACTCTTCGCCATCATCCAAAGTTGTTAATGCGCGCTGCAATGCCGATTCAGGTGCTCTAATAATTGGGCCAACTGTTGTTGAGTACTCATAACCAGCACCAACAAAAAGAGATTCAACTGCATCAATTAATTGCTTCTTAAATGCCGGATTATTAAAAATACTCTCTTCGACAATTCCCAGTGATGCTGCCGAACATTTTTGACCAGCATGACCAAAAGCTGATTGAACTAGATCCTTAACTGCAACATCAATATCGCAACAAGCAGTTAATACCATTGCGTTTTTACCACTAGTTTCTGCCAAAAGATTTAATTCATCCTTCCAGCTAGAAAATAATTGCGCAGTGGCATATGCACCAGTCAGGATTACCGCTTTAACCTCTTCATGAGTAATTAGGGATTGCCCAACTTCATCATCTCTGGTTGAAACAAATTGTAAAACTTCCTTGGGCACGCCAGCTCTCCATAATTGATTTATTAGTTGCCAAGAAGTGGCAACAGTTTCTGGAGCAGATTTAAAAATTACTGAGTTACCAGCAGCTAATGCTGCACAAACTCCGCCACAAGGAATTGCATATGGAAAATTCCATGGCGGAACAACCACAGTTACACCAGTTGGTGATGAATCCTTTTCTAAATTTAAATCAATTGCAGATCGTGCATAAAATGTTGCAAAATCAATTGCCTCTGAAACCTCTGGATCTGCCTCTGCTACCGTTTTACCAGCATCCTTACTCATGATGGCGATACTTTGAGCCTGCTCATCAAACATAATTTGCGCAAAACGATTTAAAATTTCAGATCTACCAACTGCGCCTAACGCTTCCCATTCTGCGCCCGCTTTTTTAGCGCCAGATACAGCTGATGAAATATCATTTTTATTGGCTACGTTATACCGGTACCAAACTTGCCCATTATTGCTTGGATCTAAACCAACCTCTTCATCCCGATCGGTAATAGTTTTGCCATTAATCACTAATGGAATAGAAAGAGATTGCGAATTTTTGATCTGAGTTATTTCCTTACTCAATTCACGATGCGTTTGATCCTTGGTTGAATCAGCATTAGGAGCATTGACAAATTTTTGATCAATATCAAATTTAACTTTGGCATGGCGCAAGCTGTGTGTTGATATTACATGTCGATCAATTACAGATTGCTTGAATCTTGCGGCCTGCTCTGCAAACTTAACCGGATTGCTTCCAATTTCAAAAGATGAACGAAGGTAATTCTCAGGCGCGGTATTTTCATCTAGTCGGCGCACGAGGTAAGCAACCGCCGAAGCAAAATCATCCTTGCGAGTTACTGGTGCATATAACAAAATCCTTAAGGATCTTTTCGCCACCGCTAACGCTTCAGGATTGGCCATGCCTTCTAACATTTCAATATCTAATTGATCAAGAACTTTACGTTTCTTTGCTACTTCAAGAGCAAAGGCAATGTGAAACAGATTATGGCTAGCAACACCTATGCGGACAGCATTTGCATGATCTGGATTAAGAGCGACATCAATTAAACGAGAGTAACTGGCATCTACATCTGATTTTGATTTATAAGGTGCGGGCACCCAGCCATGGAGTTCGGCCTCAGCTTTTTCCATTGCCAGGTTGGCGCCTTTGACCAATCTTATTTTTATAATGCCGTTGCTATTTTCATGTCGTTGTTTTGCCCAATCAACTAATTCTGCGAAAACTTCATGGGATT
>WLQA01000109.1 GCA_009698515.1 Actinomycetota bacterium | reverse complement strand
TTAAAGTTATTAGCTAAAGAGTTAAATGTTCCAGTAGTTGCAATCTCACAGTTAAACCGTTCACCTGAACAACGCTCTGATAAAAAGCCAATGCTCTCTGATCTTCGTGAATCTGGATCGATCGAACAGGATGCCGACGTGGTTATCTTGTTACACCGCGATGATTTATATGATCAACAAAATCGATCAGGCGAAGCTGATTTAATTGTTGCCAAGCACCGTAATGGACCAACTCGAACAATTACCGTATCTGCTCAACTTCACTTTGCTCGCTTTACCGATATGGCTCCTACTTACAGCTCACAGGAAAGTTATCCAAAGGATAATTAAGCTTTATTTAATTTTCCGCTCTTAACATCATAAATAGCGCCAATTACTGAAAGATCCTTCGGCAACAATGGAAAGCTCTTAATTCTTGTTAAATCAGATTCCAGCGCCGCCCGCTGATCCTTCACAGTTCTAATTTCAATACCTCTGGTATCAACACCACTGCGCTCTTTAATCGTGGCATGAATTTCATCTTCACTTCCGCTAGCCATCCGGCAATCGGTATGTGGCATAACTAAAACCCGATTTACATTTAACAAGTAGGTGGCCAGCACCAATGTTCTAAGTACATCCTCTGTTACTCGCGCGCCAGCATTTCTTAATATCTTCGCATCTCCAGGTTGCATACCAACAATACGAAGTGGATCAATTCGTGAATCCATACAAGTAACAATTGCTAGACCTTTGCGAGCCTCACCTGTTAGATCTTGAGATTTAAAACTTTTAACAAAATCGGCATTTGCAGCAAATAAATCATCAAAATTTTCCATATTAATGAACAGTTGCCTTTGCCTTATCCGCTAAATAGATTCCAAGTAATACAACTGCGCAACCAATTAACTGCACAGTATTAAAGGCCTCATTTAATAACCACCAGGCAATTGCGCCAGCAAAGATTGGTTCAATCATGCCGATCACACTTGAGGTAGATGCAGATAATTCACGAATTCCAGTAACAGTTAAAAGGTATGGAATTACTGTGCCAACCACGATTATCCAAAGAACTAGCGCCCAGCCAGGGACTTGGAAGTTATCCAAGTTGCCACCTAATGAGTATGAATCAGTTAAGTATGAGGTTGGGAATAGCCACCAAGGTTGAACCAATGCCCAAAAGATTGCTGCGATTCCAATTCCCCACGTCATCAAAGATAAAGAGGTTCTTCCTTGAGTTAATTTTTCGGCATATAAAAAGTAAGCAGCTAAAGCAAAAGCATCGGCGAAGGCGAAGGCAACACCAAGTGGACTTAATGTTGATTCACTCCAAACCTGCGAAATTAAAATTAAACCACCAAAGGCGCAACCAATTCCCCACCACATTAATGGTGAGATCTGCTTATGTTTAATAAATCTTAAGTAAAGCACAATCCAAATTGGAGCGGTGAACTCGATAATTAAAGCAACTGAAACATAAAGATATTTAATTGCGAAGAAGTAAAAGGAGGTAACAGCTGCAACACCAATTACACCAAAAATTATTAGATCTTTTAATTCACCCTGTTTAATTCGCAGTTGCTTTTTTCCAGTAATAAATGCGATGGTAAGTAAAATAATTGCGGCGCCAGTTGTTCTGATTTGGGTAAGGCGAAAGGCATCCATATCTGCTTCGCGCAAAATCTTGGCACCAATTCCGCCTAGTGAGAATCCCATAGCGGCGGAGATCATTAAGAATTCAGCACGATGTTTCATGCTGAGCAGGTTACAACACTTTCAAATATTGCTTAGAAAGCAGCCTCTGAAATTTCCATAATCTCGCCAGTTTCAGACTCAACCACAGCACGTTCAACTGTGATGTGTGGCAGAACTGAGCGAACAAAGAATTTAGCTGATGCGATCTTGCCATCAAAGAAATCTTTATCGCGACCTGGATTAGCTAATTTACTTTGCGCAATATCTGCTTGTTGTAATAACAACCAAGCGATAATTAATTCACCAGTTGCCATTAACAACCTAGAGGTGTTTAAACCAACCTTGTAGATCTGCTTTGGATCCTCTTGTGATTCCATTGCAACACCAACTAAGTGAGTGATCATGCCTTGCACATCTTCAAGTGCCTTAAGTAGCAACTTCTTCTCATCAGCTAAATTGCCACCAGCAGATGCAAACTTGCCAATCTCTTTTCCAAGCAATGTAATTGCTCGGCCGCCATCTTTTACAATCTTGCGGAAGAAGAAATCCATTCCTTGAATTGCAGTTGTGCCTTCATACAAGGTGTCGATCTTGGCATCACGTACATACTGCTCAAGTGGCCAATCCTGCGTAAAGCCAGAGCCACCAAATGTTTGTAGAGATTCAGTGCCAAGTAAAATCCATGATTTTTCGCTGCCGTATCCCTTAACAATTGGTAGCAATAAATCATTTAATGCATGTAGATCATGCAACTTATCTTTATCTAATCCCTCAGCTTCACCAATTGCGAAGGCATCTTGAATTGATGCGGTGTAAAGAACAAGTGCGCGCATACCTTCGGAGTATGACTTTTGCACCATTAATGAACGACGAACATCTGGATGCTTAATAATTTCAACACGTGGTGATGCTTTATCAGCAGCCTTTGTTAAATCTGGACCTTGCACACGAGTCTTCGCATAACTTAATGCTTGTTGGTAGCCAGCACTTAATGTGGCAATTGCTTTTGTTCCCACCATCATGCGGGCATATTCAATTACCTTAAACATCTGGGCGATACCGTCATGAACTTCACCAAGTAAGTAACCAACAGCTGGCTCTTTCTCGCCTAAATTCATCTCACAAGTTGATGAAACATTTAAGCCCATCTTGTGTTCAATCTTTGTTACATAAACGCCATTGCGCTTACCAAGTGCGCCAGTTTCAAGATCAAACATAAACTTTGGCACCATATAAAGATCTAATCCTTTAGTTCCTGGTCCAGCACCCTCTGGGCGGGCAAGAACAAAGTGAATAATATTTTCAGTTAGATCTGAATCTCCTGATGTAATAAAACGTTTTGTACCAGTGATGTGCCATGTGCCATCTGCTTGTTTAACCGCTTTAGAGCGACCAGCACCAACATCTGAACCAGCATCTGGTTCAGTTAACATCATGGTTGCGCCCCATTGCTTATCAACCATCAACTTAGCAATCTTCTTTTGTTCAGGTGTGCCATACATATATGCAACATGTGCAACTTGT
>WLQA01000108.1 GCA_009698515.1 Actinomycetota bacterium | reverse complement strand
CTGGCCAAATCCCCATTGCGCCAGCGTAGTTATTAATTACCTATTAATCTTGGATCTTATGTTGGAGAATTTAAGAAGCTTTAAAACGATGCGAGCTTCGATCGATTACTCATTGAGTAAGCGCCGAACTTTAATTGCGTTGTTTCAAGGCGCTGCATCTGCGATGGATGCTTGTGATGCCGATCCATATTTAAGGCGTGCTGCGAAGTATCACGGTGAATTAACAACTCGTTCCTGCCCAGTTTGCAAGAAGTTTAAAATTGTTGAACTTCGTTACGCATTTGGGGATCAACTCGGCCAATACTCAGGACGAATTAAGAATGAGAAAGAGTTAGCGCAGATGCAATCTGAATATGGTGAGTTTCGTGTTTATGTTGTTGAAATCTGCACCGATTGCCACTGGAATCATCTCGTCTCATCCTTCTTATTAGGCGATGGCAAGTATCGAAAACCGCCTCGCAAAGTTCGTACTCTCGCCGATGATGATTGATTAAAGGTAATCTTGCCCCGTGAATAATCTGCGGGAGCGTTTACCAAGAATTGCGGTATTAATCGCAGGCTTTGGATTTGTTGCCGGCGTATTTGTCTTTGCCTTTGCTTACTTCACAGTTTCAATTCCCGATCCAAATGCTTATGTAAATTCCCAATCCACCATTATTCAATATGCCGATGGCTCTGAGATTGGTCGAATTGGTTCAGAGAATAGAACTGTTGTAACACTTGCTGAAATTCCACTAACTGTTCGCAATGCAGTTATGGCGGCAGAGGATCGTAATTTTTATAACAATAAAGCATTTAGCATCACCGGTTTAGCCCAAGCTGCAATTGACAATGTACTTACCTTAGGAAAAGGTCGTGGTGGTTCAACTATCACCCAGCAATATGCCAAGACCGCATTTTTAACACCAGAACGAAGCATTGTTAGAAAGATTAAAGAGTTAGTAATTGCAATTAAGTTAGAGAATCAATTTTCAAAAGATCAGATATTTGAAAATTACTTAAATACTATTTACTTTGGTCGCGGCTCATATGGTGTGCAAACCGCATCGCAGGTTTACTTTGGAACAACAGTTGATAAATTAAATGTTGGCCAAGCAGCGGTTTTAGCATCAATTTTGCGAAGCCCAGGCTTATACGATCCTGGTTATAAGAAAGAGAATCTACCTCGGTTAGAAAAACGATTTAAATATGTAATAGATGGCATGGTTGAAGAGAAGTGGTTAACTAAAGAGGCCGCTGCCAAAATTAAATTCCCAGTGGTTAATCCACGTGTTACATCTGGCGCACTTGCTGGTCCAAAAGGATATGTAATCTCTTGGGTAGAACATGAGTTAAATAAACTTGGCTTTACCGATGAACAATTATTAGTCGGTGGCTACATAATTAAAACTACTTTGGTTAAAGAGGCACAAGAGGCTGCGGTGGCGGCGGTAAATAAAGAGGCGCCAACAAAAGCACCAGAAAATCTGCACATCGGGTTAGTTTCAATAAAACCAGGTACTGGTGAAATTATTGCGATGTATGGCGGTAAAGATTATTTAAAGTATCAATTTAACGCTGCTACACAAGGCATTGCATCTGGTGGATCCTCCTTTAAACCATTTGCGCTAGTTGCCGCCCTGGAAGCTGGAATACCACTTTCTTCTATGTGGAATGGTGATTCACCAAAGGTTTATGACGATGGAATTGGCCGACCATATGTTGTTAATAATTATGGCGGTGAAGAGTGGGGAAAGATTTCACTACTAACTGCAACTGAGCACTCTGTTAACACAATTTATGTACCACTTGGAATTAAAGCTGGTGTAGATAAGGTTGTTGATGTTGCACGTCGCGCCGGAATTCCAGATTCAGTAGAAATGATTGCATCTCCTTCGGTAACTCTTGGATCATCTAGCCCACATGTAATTGATTTAGCAAACGCATATGCCACATTTGCTGCACAAGGTGTTTATGCAAAACCTTTTATTATCAATGAGGTACAAGGTCCAAATAAAGGAATTTTGTATCAAGGCAGAATTCAAGCCCAAGAAGTATTTAGTAAAGAGGTAATGGCAGATTTAACTCATGCGTTATATCGCGTAACAGTTGCTGGTACTGGTGGAATTGTTGGCGCCAGATTAGGCCGGCCATCTGCAGGTAAAACTGGAACTTCAAATGACAACGCATCTGCTTGGTACAACGGATACACACCAGAGGTTGCCGCAAGTGTGGCTTTCTATCGTGATGATGCAACACAATCATTAAATGGAATTGGTGGCCTAAATTCAGTTACTGGTGGATCTTTCCCAGCACGAATTTGGGCAGCTTATGTTAAGGCTTACTTAGGTAAAGCACCGATTCAACAATTCCCAGAGCCAACAAATATTGGTGGAACTGAACCAGTTGATTTTGTTAATGCAGTTCCAGAGATGGATCCATCATTAATTCCAACTCCTACACCAACTCCTACAAAGAAAAAGAAGTGAAGCAAAAGTTCGCCCTAGTTTTAATCGCCTGCGCATTATTATCTTTTACTAAATTTAATCACTGTCGAACCAATGATTTTCAAGCTCCAGATAATTATGTTCATGCTTGCTATACCGATATTCCAGCTTTATTTGGCGAGCGGGATTTAATAAATAACACCTGGCCTTACCTATCTGCAACAAATGCCATGGAGTATCCACCAGTAATTGGTTTAGGCAATTGGTTGATCTCTTTTGTGGTGCCAAATGAAAACTCATACCGTTGGTTCTTTGATTTAAATCTTTTGCTAATCACACTTTGTTTTATCGCAACAGCTTTCTTATTACGCAAAATGCGGCCCGATTACTCATACCTTTTCCCATTAGCACCAGCAGTACTTGCATCACTCTTTATAAATTGGGATATGTGGGCGGTGATATCAACACTGCTTGCGATTTATTACTTTGATAATAAAAAGTATGAAGAAAGCGCGATTGCATTAGCAGTATCAATTTCCACCAAATTCTTCCCAATCGTTTTACTGCTTCCCATCATCATCATTTTGTGGCGCAAAAAAGAAATCAACCACCTTCGCAGATACTTATTTATCTCTGGCATATTTTGGTCAGCCATTAATCTACCAATCATGGCAACCTCATTTGGTGGCTGGTGGCGCTTTTTTAAATTAAATCTAGAACGCATCTCTGATTTTGGCTCTATTTACTTCGCTTTAAATATTTTTGGTCTAAATACACCAGCACTTAATAATCT
>WLQA01000107.1 GCA_009698515.1 Actinomycetota bacterium | reverse complement strand
TGCAACACCTACCTCCATGATGGCATTGCTTCGTACCATTGGAAATATTTTTTCCCGAAACAAACTTGCCGAAAATGCTGATGAGATCCAAAAGGTTGCAGGTACCTTCTTAAAAAATATCACATTGCTGCACAGCAAAATTGTTGCAGTTGGTAAAGCTATTTCATCAACATCCAAAGCTTACGAGGATCTAATTCCAACTGCAGAAAAAACTGTTTTAAGTCCCGCTCGTCGAATTCACAACTTGGGTGTTAGTGGCGATAAAGATAAGTTAGCAATCGAGTACCCAGAAGCACCTGGTTCAGTACGTGAATTAAAATCAATTCAAGGCGATGATGATTTTATTGAGGTAGAAGAGATCGAGAATATAAATGAGTAATCTGCAGGTAAATAAACCAATTAAGGGACCAGGGTTAACCAAAGCCGGTGTTGCTGTGCTTCAATTTTTAGTGATTTTTCTATTTGGCGCAATCGAGTTACTTTTTCGCAACTCCTACGGAATCATCACCGGCCTAGCCATGTGGATCGCATTTTTTGGCGGCACTTACTTAGGGCGCAAAGGAACTGCATATGTAAATGCAGTAGCACCTCCAATTTCACTACTAATTACCTCAATATTATTAATGCCAACTCTTGGTGGTGGATCTTTTAAGCCAACTAAGTTGTTATTAGATTTAATCGCAGGTCTGGCCGCAGTTTCCTTTTATCTATTAACCGGGGCAGCAATCTCCTGGTTTATTTGGTTTAAAAAAGAGAGAGTTAAACCAACCGACTCATTTGCCGGCGGCTTTTAAATCTTTTCTTAGCTCTGGTGGCATTGCAAAAAGTAAATGCTCCTCCATTGCGGTCACAGTTTGCACATCAGAAAATCCTCGCTCTGCTAACCACTTCAATAACTCATCAACTAAAATCTCTGGTACTGATGCTCCACTTGAAACACCAATTGTTGTAACCCCAGTTAACCACTCCTCTTTAACCTCATCAGCAAAATCAACTAGGTACGCAGCTTTGGCGCCGTATTCAAGTGAGACTTCAACTAAGCGAACAGAGTTTGAAGAGTTTGTAGAACCAACTACTAAAACTAAATCTGCTTGTGGTGCAATTTGCTTAATGGCTACCTGACGATTTTGAGTGGCATAACAAATGTCATCACTTGGTGGATCCATTAAATTTGGAAAGCGCTTACGAAGTGCAGCCACTGTTTGCAAAGTTTCATCAACACTTAATGTGGTTTGTGATAACCAGGCGACCTTATTCTCATCACGAACTTTGATGTTAGGGATACTGTCTACGCCATCTACCAAAATTACATTATCTGGTGCTTCACCAGCTGTTCCTTCTACCTCTTCATGGCCTTCGTGACCGATTAACAAGATATCTAAATCCTCTTGCGCAAAACGTTTAACCTCGTTGTGCACCTTTGTTACAAGCGGACAAGTTGCATCAATTGTTTTCAAAGAACGTTGCGCAGCTACCTGGTGCACTGCTGGTGAGACACCGTGTGCTGAAAAAACAACAGTCTGGCCTTCTGGTACTTGATCTGTTTCATCTACAAATATCGCGCCACGTTTTTCTAAGGTAGCTACGACATGTTTGTTATGAACAATCTGCTTGCGCACATATACAGGTGCGCCATAAAGATCTAATGCTTTTTCAACTGCGACAACTGCGCGATCAACACCGGCGCAATAACCACGAGGAGCGGCCAATAAAACCTTTTTACCTGTGTTAGTGCTCACTGGTAGATCCTAATAGATCAACAAACTAGTAGATTTGGCTTATGGCCGGCCCGGAATTTACCTATGAAGATCTGCTGCCAATTGGGCCAGATACGACGCAATATCGCAAGATTTCCAGCGATGGCGTATCTACCTTTACCGCCGAAGGCATGGAGTTTCTAAAGGTCTCACCGGAGGCTATTGCTAATTTAACCGAGGTAGCAATTCACGATATTTCACATTACCTGCGCTCTGAACACTTACAGCAATTACAAAATATTTTAAAGGATCCAGAAAGCTCACCAAATGATCGATTTGTTGCAATTGATCTTCTAAAAAATGCAAATATATCCGCTGGTGGTGTGCTGCCAATGTGCCAAGACACCGGTACTGCAATTGTGATGGGTAAAAAAGGACAACGAGTTTTAACATCTGAAAAAGATGAAATCTCAGTTTCAAAGGGTGTTTACAACGCTTATACAAAATTAAATTTGCGCTACTCCCAGATGGCCCCAGTTACTACTTGGGAAGAAAAGAACACTGGAAATAATCTGCCAGCACAAGTTGAGATTTACTCAGACTCAGAACATGCTGACGAATACAACTTTTTGTTTATTGCAAAAGGTGGCGGCAGCGCTAATAAATCATTTTTATATCAAGAGACCAAAGCGGTATTAAATCCAAAATCATTTATGAATTGGTTAGATGAAAAATTACGCTCTCTTGGAACCTCTGCTTGTCCGCCGTATCACTTGGTAATAGTCATTGGTGGAACCAGTGCTGAGCACACCGTTAAAACAGCAAAGCTAGCCAGCACAAAGTATTTGGATTCACTTCCAACTACCGGTGATGCTAAAACTGGTCATGGCTTTCGCGATTTAGAGCTAGAAGAAGAGGTTTTAAAGTTAACTAGAACAATCGGAATTGGTGCGCAATTTGGTGGAAAGTATTTCTGTCATGATGTTCGCGTAGTACGTCTGCCTCGTCATGGTGCATCTCTTCCAATCGCGATCGCAGTTTCTTGCTCTGCAGATCGTCAAGCAAAGGCAAAGATCACTAAAGAGGGCGTATTCATTGAGAAATTAGAGACGGAGCCTGCTCACTTTTTGCCAGCTGAACTAGATCAGGATTTATCTGATCATGAGGTAAAGATTGATTTATCAAAGCCAATGAAAGAAATCTTGGCAGAGCTTTCAAAACATCCAGCAAAAACTAGAGTTTCATTAACTGGCACATTGGTTGTAGCTCGAGATTTAGCACATGCCAAAATTAAAGAGTTAGTAGATTCTGGAAAACCAATGCCGCAATACTTTAAGGATTACGCGGTTTATTACGCTGGTCCAGCAAAGACGCCAACTGGTTATGCATCTGGATCATTTGGCCCAACAACTGCAGGTCGCATGGATTCATATGTTGAACAATTCCAATCACTTGGTGCCTCCATGATTATGTTGGCCAAAGGAAATCGATCAGCCGCCGTTTCTGCTGCTTGCAAAAAGTATGGTGGATTTTATTTGGGATCAATCGGCGGACCGGCGGCCCGATTAGCACAAG
>WLQA01000106.1 GCA_009698515.1 Actinomycetota bacterium | reverse complement strand
ACCAGCTGAGACCGAGAACATCGATGAACCTAAGCCGCCTAATGTGCGAAAGATAAGTAATTGAGAGTAACTCTGGGAAAGGGCGGTCAGTAAGGTAAAAAATGAAACCATAAACAAACCAAAACCAAGGACAGCTCGTTCACCAAATCGATCAACTAATTTTCCCGAGACCAAGCCAGATGAAAAGCGCATCACTGCGAAAGCCGAAACTATTAAACCAATTGCGGTTTTATTAACCCCAAATGATGAAGCAAAGATAGGTATTGCAGGAATTATTAAACCAAAACCAATTGCTACTAGAAATGAAACAGTAGAAAGTATTGCGACCTCACGGGGGAGAACCCGAAATGGATTCTCCCGTTTAAGTTTGAACTTTATTTAACCAACCGCCTCACCGGCAGCTTCACTTCGTGCTGCGTGGTGGGCTGCACTACCTTGTAATGGTTTTTCTTTTAAGAAAAATGCCAACAAGAAACCAATGAAGGTAACTGGCGCAGCCGCTAGAAATACCAGATGGAATGTTTGAACAAAGCCATGCAAAACTGTTTCTCTGATTGGTGATGGCAAGGTAGCGATTCCTGATGTATTTGTTGTTAATTGATCTAATTTACTTTGATCAAATCCATCAAGTGCTTGCGGATTGGTAGAAGCTAAATTAGCTAAACCATCCTGTAAGTAGTAAGCCACTCGGTTGCTGAAAATGGTTCCAAATATTGCAGTACCAAATGCGCCACCAAGAGATCTAAAGAATGTATTTGAGCTGGTAGCAACTCCCATGTCAGCGAAGTCAACTGAGTTTTGCAGCGCAATCACAATGGTTTGCATGGACAGACCAAGACCTGCTCCAACTAACACGGCGAAGCCAGAAAGCACCCAGAATGATGTGTTTTCAGTAAGAGTAGACATTAGAAGTAATCCAACAGTCATTATTCCAGCGCCAGCAATTGGAAATATTTTGTACTTGCCCGTTGCTGAAATTTGTTTTCCACTCATGATAGACATGGAAACAATTCCTAACATCAATGGAATTAATTTCAAGCCAGCTTGTGTTGCAGAATCACCTTTTACCACTTGTAAATAAAGTGGCAACATAACAATTGCACCAAACATGCCAGCACCAATGATGAAGCCAAGTGCTGATGTTAAAGAGAACGTCTGATTCTTAAATAAGCGAAGTGGCAGGATTGGTTCTTTAGCCAAAGTCTCTTGCCATAGGAATAGCAAGGTAAGTGTTAAGCCAAGACCTGCTGCACTTAATGTCTTTGAATTTGTCCAACCATTTTCTGGACCATAAACAGAAACCGCCATCAAGATGGCAGAAACGGCTGAGATCATCAGGAATGCACCCAGGTAATCAATCTTGTGTTCGCGCTTTACCTTTGGAATATGTAGTGCCGCAGATGTAATTACTAATGCCAAAATACCAA
The DNA here is from genome assembly GCA_009698515.1 of Actinomycetota bacterium. Classification (GTDB taxonomy): domain Bacteria; phylum Actinomycetota; class Actinomycetes; order Nanopelagicales; family Nanopelagicaceae; genus Nanopelagicus. Next base: position 1,867 of record WLQA01000106.1, on the reverse strand, counting down.
ATGGCAGATTGATGTAGAAAATCCAGCGCCATCCGGTAATTCCTAAAATAGTTGAATGATCGGAGAAGAAGCCACCAAGAAGAGGGCCAGCTACTGAAGATAATCCCCAAACTGCACCGAAGTAACCTTGATACTTTCCTCGTTCACGAGGTGAAACTATGTCACCAATAATTACGAAGGTAAGTGCCATTAAGCCACCAGCGCCTAAACCTTGTAATGCACGAGTAAAGATTAATTGCGTCATATTTTGTGAAGCACCGGCTAAGAATGAACCAATTAAGAAAATTACAATCGCAAATTGAAATACTGGACGACGTCCATATAGATCCGAAATTTTGCCGTAAAGCGGTGTAGATGCAGTTGAAGTTAATAAGTATGCAGTGACTACCCAGGTGTAATGGTTTAAACCATTAAAATCTTCAACAATATTTTTTAGTGCAGTTGAAACAATGGTTTGATCTAAAGCAGCTAACAACATTCCGGTCATTAGTCCGCTGAGGACCACCATAATTTCTTTGTGAGTAAGTGGTGCATCATGTTTTTTCGACATTTCTTACATCCTCTACATAAGTTAGATTTCAGAGCCAGGCTCTATTTTTATTGTGATTGAGGTGGCAAGTTTACTGCTCTTCATAATAGGATGCAGGATATGAAAGCAGTAAGTGCAGAAAACCTAGTAAAAACTTATGACAATGGTCGAGTCCGTGCATTAGATGGACTTTCACTCGATGTTGAAGAGGGCACTGTGCTTGGCGTTCTTGGTCCCAATGGTGCAGGCAAAACAACCACAGTACGTGTATTAACAACATTATTAAAACCTGATTCAGGTTCAGCGCATGTGGCTGGAATTAATGTATTAAAAGAGCCAGATGAAGTTAGAAAAGTAATTGGTTTATCTGGTCAATATGCGGCAGTAGATGAAACATTAACTGGTTGGGATAACTTAGTAATGTTTGGCCGGCTTTACCATTTATCAAATAAGCAATCGCAAGTACGTGCAACTGAATTACTAGAACAATTCTCGTTAACAGCGCGAGCTAAAACTCCTATTAGAACTTACTCAGGCGGCATGCGCAGAAGGTTGGATTTAGCAGCATCTCTAATAGTTAAACCAAAGGTTTTATTTTTGGATGAACCTACAACTGGTTTAGATCCACGCGGTCGACAAGATATGTGGGGCGTAATTGCAGAATTAGTTAAGGGCGGAGTTACTTTGCTATTGACTACCCAATATCTAGAAGAGGCAGATCATTTAGCAGATGAAATTGCAGTAATTGATCATGGCAAAGTTATTGCCCGTGGCACATCAGACTCGTTGAAGAAACAAGTTGGTGGCGAGAAGTTAGAGATCATTGTTGAGAATCAACATATCAATGCCGTTAAAGAGATTGTGGCAAAGGTAAGTGGCAACGCGGTTGCAGTTGATGAAAGCTTGCGAAGTATCAGCGCTCCGGTTACTACTGGAAGTAAAGCCTTAATTGAAGCTGCAAAATTATTAGATGATCAAGGAATTCACCCGTTAGATATTGGATTAAAGCGACCATCACTTGATGATGTTTTTCTATCTTTAACTGGGCATGTAGCCGAAGTTGAAAGTGCCAAAGATGAAGCAACCGATGCTGGTAAGCGTAAGCGAGGTAGAAAGAGTGAGTAAATTAAGTAATTCCATCTCAGATTCATTGGTAATTACAAAGCGACAGATTTTGCAATTAACCAGAGTGCCAGAGGTTTTAATCTTCTCAACCATTCAGCCAGTGATGTTTGTGCTGCTATTTAGATATGTTTTTGGAGGATCAATTGATACTGGTCAACCAGGTGGTTATGTGCAATTACTTATGCCAGGAATCTTTGTGCAAACAGTTGCATT
>WLQA01000105.1 GCA_009698515.1 Actinomycetota bacterium | reverse complement strand
TCTCCTTCCCTTAACAGACCAGGAGATCAACGAAGTGACAGCAAAGATTGGCGAAGGCAGTGATCTGCTAAAGTGTTCCTTCTGCGGCAAAACTCAAAAGCAAGTAAAGAAGTTAATTGCCGGTCCTGGTGTTTATATCTGTGATGAATGTATTGATCTTTGTAATGAAATTATTATTGATGAGTTAAATGAAACCAGCACACTTGGCCTACAAGAGCTACCAAAGCCACAAGAAATTTATGAGTTCCTAGATCAGTATGTAATTGGTCAAGATCGTGCCAAGAAATCTTTATCGGTTGCAGTTTATAACCACTACAAGCGCGTGCAATCTGGAAGTAAGCGCGAAGATCAGGTAGAGCTTTCTAAATCCAATATTTTAATTTTAGGACCAACCGGTTGCGGTAAGACTTTGCTTGCACAAACTTTAGCCAGAATGCTTAATGTGCCATTTGCGATTGCAGATGCAACTGCGTTAACCGAGGCTGGATATGTTGGCGAAGATGTGGAAAACATTTTGCTTAAGCTTATTCAAGCAGCAGATTTTGATGTAAAAAAAGCAGAGACTGGAATTATCTATATTGATGAGATCGATAAGGTAGCTCGCAAAGCGGAAAATCCATCAATTACTCGAGATGTATCTGGTGAAGGTGTGCAACAAGCATTACTTAAAATTCTTGAAGGAACAACCGCATCTGTTCCACCACAAGGTGGACGTAAGCACCCACATCAAGAGTTCCTGCAAATTGATACCACCAATGTTTTATTCATTGTTGGTGGCGCATTTGCTGGTCTGGAAAAAATCATTGAAGGGCGCAAAGGAAAAGCAGGCGTTGGCTTTAATGCAAAATTACAAACAATTGATGATGCAGTAGTTACCGATATCTTTGGTGATGTAATGCCAGAGGATTTACTTAAGTTTGGCATGATCCCAGAATTCATTGGGCGTCTACCAATTATTACCTCTGTAGAAAATCTAGATCAAAAAGCGTTAATGCAGATTTTAACTGAGCCAAAAAATGCATTAGTTAAGCAGTACCAAAAGCTATTTGAATTAGATGATGTTGATCTTGATTTCTCAAATGAAGCACTTGAAGTAGTTGCAGATCTTGCAATCAAGCGCGGAACAGGTGCACGTGGACTTCGCGCGATTATGGAAGAGACTTTGCTTGCAGTTATGTATGAAGTTCCAAGCCGTAAAGATGTAGAAAAAGTTGTTATTACACCTGCTGTAGTTCGCAAAGAGGAGGAGCCAACATATGTTCCTCGTTCAATTGGATCTGCAAAGCGCACCAAGGGCGAGAAGAGCGATAAAAGTTCCGAGGAAAAAAGCGCATAATCGCATCCTCTAGACTTGCACTCTGATGAGCGGTGAAAATAAGAAAGAGTTAGCAGCAGCTTTTGTGCCTGCTGATATTGAAGCACCGCTTTATAAAAAATGGTTAGCTGCTGGTTATTTCAAAGCAGATGAGAATTCCAAAAAACCTCCATTTACTATCGTTATGCCACCGCCAAATGTGACAGGTTCACTGCACGTAGGTCACGGACTAGATCTAACAATTCAAGATTTATTAACGCGCATGAAACGCATGAAGGGCTTTGAAGCACTTTGGCTTCCTGGCATGGATCACGCAGGTATTGCAACGCAAAATGTTGTTGAAAAGAAGTTAGCGGCAGAAGGTAAGTCTCGTCATGATTTAGGACGCGAAGCATTTGTTGCAAAGGTTTGGGAGTGGAAAGCGCAATCAGGTGGTGCAATTTTAGATCAGATAAAACGTATGGGCGCTAGCGTTGATTGGGATCGTGAAGCTTTCACAATGGATCCGCAATTAAGTAAAGCGGTTTTAACAATATTTAAGCGTCTCTATGATGAAGGATTAATTTATCGCGCAGAGCGCATTATCAATTGGTGCCCACGTTGCTTAACTGCATTGTCAGATATTGAAGTAGATCATCAAGATGATGCTGGTGAGTTTGTTTCCATTAAATATGGTGATGATGAAATCAATATTACGGTGGCAACTACCCGTGCTGAAACCATGTTGGGCGATGGCGCAGTTGCGGTTAATCCAAATGATGAGCGTTACAAACACCTAATTGGCAAGAAAGTATTGCTGCCACTTGTTGATCGTTACATTCCAATTATTGCTGATGAGTTAGTGGAATCAGATTTCGGAACTGGCGCAGTAAAGGTAACTGCAGCTCATGATCCAAATGACTTTGAAATGGCGATGCGTCACAATGTTGAGATCGTTGTGATTATGAATGAACATGGTGTGATGGCCGGAACCGGCACAAAGTTTGATGGCATGGATCGATTTGATGCACGTAAAGCAGTTGTTGAAGAGCTACGCAAGCAAGGTCGCGTTGTTGCAGAGAAGCGGCCTTATGTGCACGCAGTTGGTCATTGCCAACGTTGTGAAACAACTGTTGAGCCAAGACTTTCTAAACAATGGTTCGTAAAAGTTGCACCACTAGCTAAAGCAGCAGGGGATGCGGTGCGAAGTGGCAAAGTTAAAATTGAACCAGCAGAGATGTCACCAAGATATTTTGAATGGGTCGACAACATGCATGATTGGTGTATCTCTCGCCAACTTTGGTGGGGTCATCGCATTCCAGTTTTCTATGGACCAAATGGTGAAGTTGTAGTTTGTGGTCCCGGTGAAACACCGCCGGCAGGTTATGAACAAGATCAAGATGTTTTAGATACCTGGTTCTCATCAGCATTGTGGCCATTTTCTACACTGGGATGGCCAGATGAAACTGCATCGTTAAAGAAGTTTTATCCAACATCTGTATTAGTAACTGGTTATGACATCTTATTTTTCTGGGTAGCACGCATGATGATCATGGGATTATTCGCCATGGATGGCAAACAACCATTTGATGTAATTGCATTGCACGGTTTAGTACGCGATCAATTTGGTAAAAAAATGAGCAAGAGTCGGGGAAATACCGTCGATCCAATTGAGTTTATGGACAAGTACGGCTCTGATGCACTGCGCTTTACATTGGCAAAGGGTGCTAATCCTGGAACTGATCAAGCATTAGCTGAAGATTGGATTGCCGGATCTAGAAACTTTGCAACCAAGCTTTGGAATGCCAGCCGCTTTGCGATGATGAATGGCGCAGATGTAACTGGCGAAGTTGCAGCACGAAGTGAGTTAACGGCAATTGATAATTGGATTTTAACTAGATTAGATCAAACCATCTCTGAAGTAAATGATCTATTTGAAAAATATGAGTTTGCCAAGGCTTGCGATTTAATTTATCACTTTGCTTGGAATGATCTTTGTGATTGG
>WLQA01000104.1 GCA_009698515.1 Actinomycetota bacterium | reverse complement strand
GGATTCAATTCTTAACTGGTACCGCGAAGAAGGATTTATCTTCAAAGGCGGATCAGGTGCTGGCTTAAATCTTTCACGTATTCGCTCATCAAAGGAGCTTCTAAAGAATGGTGGCACAGCTTCTGGCCCAGTTTCATTTATGCGTGGCGCTGATGCTTCTGCTGGAACAATCAAATCAGGTGGTGCAACACGTCGCGCTGCAAAGATGGTTGTACTAGATATTGATCATCCAGATATTGAAGAGTTCATCGAGACAAAGGTTCGCGAAGAGGACAAGATCCGCGCACTTCGTGATGCTGGTTTTGATATGGATCTAGGTGGCAAAGACATCATCTCTGTTCAATACCAAAACGCAAACAACTCAGTTCGAGTTTCTGATTCATTTATGCGTGCATATGAAGAAGGAAAATCATTTGGTTTAACAGCTCGCTCAACTGGTGAAGTACTAGAGACAGTGGATGCAAAGCAACTATTCCGCAAGATGGCAGAGGCTGCTTGGGCATGTGCTGATCCTGGAATTCAATATGATGACACGATCAATGAGTGGCACACCAACCCAGAGACTGGACGCATCAACGCATCAAATCCATGTTCTGAGTACATGTCACTAGATAACTCATCATGTAACTTGGCTTCTCTTAACCTGCTTAAGTTCCTAAAGTCAGATGGTTCATTTGATACCAAGACTTTTGTAAAGGCAACAGAGATGATCATTACCTCAATGGATATCTCAATCTGTTTCGCAGATTTCCCAACAGAGCCAATCGGTGAGACAACTCGTAACTTCCGTCAATTAGGAATTGGTTTTGCAAACCTAGGTGCACTTCTTATGGCATCAGGTCTGGCATATGATTCAGATGGCGGCCGTGCCCTTGCTGGTGCGATTACATCTTTGATGACTGGTACTTCATACCGTCGCTCAGCTGAACTTGCTGGAATTGTTGGTGCATACAATGGTTATGCACGTAACGCAGCAGCTCACACTCGCGTAATGCGCAAACACCAAAATGCTACTGAATCTGCAAAATCAGTTTCAACTTTGGATAAAGATGTTTGGACAGAAGCGGTTAAGCAATGGTCAACTGGTAATTCAATTGGCGAGAAGAATGGCTGGCGCAATGCGCAAGCATCAGTTCTTGCACCAACTGGAACTATTGGTTTAATGATGGATTGCGATACAACAGGTATCGAGCCAGATCTAGCTCTTGTTAAGTTTAAGAAATTAGTTGGTGGCGGATCTATGCAGATCGTTAACCAAACTATTCCACAAGCACTTCGCAAACTTGGTTACTCAGAAGAGACCAACGAGGCAATCGTTGAGTACATCGCTGAAAACGGAAACATCATTGATGCACCTGGCCTAAAGCCAGAGCACTACGACATCTTTGATTGCGCGATGGGTATTCGTTCCATCTCAGCAATGGGTCACGTAAAGATGATGGCTGCATGTCAACCATTCTTATCTGGTGCGATTTCAAAGACAGTTAACCTGCCATCGAACGCGACAGTGGAAGAGATCGAAGAGGTTTACTACCAAGGTTGGAAGCTAGGTCTTAAGGCACTTGCTGTTTACCGCGACAATTGCAAAGTTGGACAACCACTTTCTGATTCAAAGGGTAAAACAGATGAGGTTGCAGTTGCAGAAGATGCACATGTTGCAACACGTCGTCGCCTTCCTAAGTCACGCCCAGCACAAACCACATCATTCTCAGTTGGTGGCGCAGAGGGTTACATGACAACTGGTGCATATGCAGATGGTGCACTTGCAGAAGTTTTCCTAAAGCTTGGCAAGCAAGGTTCAACACTTGCCGGTGTAATGGATTCATTCTCAATTGCAGTATCAATTGGTTTGCAATACGGCGTACCACTAGAGACCTTTGTAGAGAAGTTCTCAAACCTACGCTTTGAACCAGCAGGCATGACAGATGATGCAGATATTCGCATGGCGCAATCCATGATGGATTACATCTTCCGTCGCCTAGCACTTGATTACTTACCATTTGAATCACGTAGTGCACTAGGTATCTACTCTGCAGCAGAGCGCGCTCGCGCACTTGAAACAGGTACATACACTGAAGAGCAGAAGCCACAAGCTGTTGCTGCTCCAGTAAGCACTCCAGTTAAAAAGGTTCAAGAGGTAAAGATCGAAAAGGCACCAGCTGCTAATGCTGCCGGTGTTGGTTCTGCTGGAGTTGGTTCTTCAATGGAGCTCTTTGAAAAAATGAGTGGATCAAAATCTGATGCACCACTATGTATGACATGTGGAGTAAAGATGAGAATGGCTGGATCATGTTTCGTCTGCGAAGGTTGCGGAAACACATCTGGTTGTTCATGATCTAAATAAATAATTTAAGAGCGTCGTAACTATTTGTTACGGCGCTCTTTTATTTGCATAACGCAAAGTAGTTATTCACAAAAACATTTAAATGGTATTGACATAAATGATTGCATTAAATAATAATTCTCATAGCAAACAAGTAACCTCTCCACGGACGGGTTACTTGGAGGTCGGAACGATCTGCTGTGATGGCGGATAGGTCCGGCCTCGCTCTTTTAGAGGATTGTTATTTTTGAATTATTTTCCAAAATTTTCCATTCCGGAAATAGTTCATCCTTCAAGAATTTTCTAGCAATCCAAGCTATTGAATCAGGAATTGAAATCAAGAAATCCTCATCATCGGTTCGATGAACTATTTTCATATCTCTAGAAATTAAATTACAACCGGAAAGTAATTTAAGCGAAAGTAAATCATCAGAATTTAATTTTCCAATGGACTTATCTAGGGGAGATTTTCTTGAATCGATTATTAATTCTTTTATTTCTAAACCATCCAGTTGGATGAGTAGCTCAGTCAAACACTCCTGGCGGGTGCTTTCTGTACCTTTACTATCAATCTCTTTAGCAATTATTAGGTTAATTTCAACCTGAGAAACTCCCCAAATTAGAAATTTCTTGTATGCGCCATATCTATTCTTTCTTTTGAATTTTGCGGCCTTGAACGGAAAATCGCGATCAAATACCTGAGTTAATGATTCAAGTACCTGCTCTGGCTCAAACTTCAAAATACTGGCGACTAGAACATAATTTGGCCTGTATTCGATAGCCGAATCTATGCTTTCATCAATATATGTAATTTTTCTAATAAGTTCTCCTAACTATGTTAAGAGAAATTTAAATTTTTAGTATGACAACTCAGAAGAGTTATCAACATGTATTAACCGAGCAAAGAGTTGTGGAAAAGATAGGATTAGTAAGTGAGTGAGTATTCAAAAAAGGTTAGATCCGCATTAGATGTAGCGGTCGCTGCAAT
>WLQA01000103.1 GCA_009698515.1 Actinomycetota bacterium | reverse complement strand
TGCGATATCTGGTTGTGCTTGATCGCCTATCCAAGTAATCCAAGATTTTCCATTTTTCTGGCCGATAACAATCTGTGGAATTATTAAAACTGATGGTTGATTCTCATCAAAAGAAAAAGATGTAAAAAGAATTGGCCCAGTGCCATTGCCGTGCACATTGTTATGAATGGAAAAATTAGCAACCTCTGCATTCCACCAATTACGAGCTTGGGTAAATCTAGTTGAACCAGAAACAACAAATTTTTTGTATTCACCAAAACCAACAAATCCATCACCGCTTCTGATCCATGCAGTTGAAAGATTTTCTGATGTGCTGATCGAGGAGAGCAGTGGATGCTCACCTAGCAATTCAGTAGTGATCATTTGTGACATGTTTAAGTGCTGCCAACCATTCTGGGATTTGTATAGAAAGCCTACTCCTAAGAGAATAGCCCCGTGGTCAGAGCTAATTTAAATAAAGATCCCGATGATGTTTCAAAGATGTTTGATGATGTGGCTCACCGATATGACTTTTTAAATGATCTATTAAGCGTTGGTCGCACAAAGGCATGGCGCAAAGTTGTGACGGCGATCATTGCACCGAAATCCGGAATGAAAATTCTAGATATTGCCGCCGGTACTGGATCTTCAAGTCGGCCATTAGTTGATAAAGGTGCAGAAGTAATTGCACTTGATTTCTCAGAAGGAATGTTAGCGGCTGGACGTAAGCGACATAAAGATATTAAATTTCAACAAGGCGATGCCTTGAATTTACCTTTTACCGAAAATACTTTTGATGTAACTACAATTTCTTTTGGATTGCGAAATACATCAGATACATCTGCTGCATTAAAGGATGCACTTCGCGTTACAAAAACTGGTGGTCGAATTGTGGTTTGTGAATTTTCACATCCAACAAATAAAGTTTTTAGATTTATCTATCTCAAGTATTTAATGCGAACACTTCCGGTAATTGCAAAGCGAATTTCAAAGAATCCTGCGGCGTACATTTATTTAGCTGAATCCATACAGGCATGGCCAAATCAGAGTTCCTTGGCTCAGGTAATGAGACAGGCAGGGTGGGAATCGGTCAGTTGGCAGGATTTAACCTTTGGAATTGTCGCAGTTCACATTGGCTATAAAGGATAAGTGGCATAAGCCCCCATCGGCTACGCCTAAGATTTGAGATATGAATCCATACGTTCCGATTCTGGCAATAGGCGCAATTGGCTTCGGCTTCGGCATATTTTCAATTTTGGCCGCCGCACTTACTGGCCCAAAACGTTACAACCGCGCTAAGTCAGATGCTTACGAATGTGGCATTGAGCCATCTCCGCAAGCTGCTGGCGGTGGCAGATTCCCAGTTAAGTACTTTTTAACTGCGATGCTTTTTATTGTTTTTGATATTGAAATAGTTTTCTTATATCCATGGGCAGTCTCATTTGATCAACTTGGATTATTTGGATTAGTTGAAATGGCATTGTTTATCGGAACCGTCTTTGTTGCATATGCATATGTATGGCGACGTGGCGGATTGGAATGGGATTAATTGTGGGTTTAGAAGAGAAGTTACCAAGTGGATTCTTATTAACCACAGTTGAAAAACTTGCAGGTTACATGCGCAAAAATTCTTTGTGGCCTGCCACCTTTGGTTTAGCTTGTTGCGCAATTGAGATGATGGCAGCAGGTGCTGGACGTTATGACTTAGCAAGATTTGGTATGGAAGTTTTCCGTGCTTCACCACGTCAAGCAGATTTAATGATTGTGGCAGGTCGCGTAAGCAACAAGATGGCGCCAGTTGTAAGACAAATTTATGATCAAATGGCTGGACCTAAATGGGTATTAGCAATGGGTGCATGTGCATCATCTGGTGGAATGTTTAATAACTACGCCATTGTGCAAGGTGTTGACCATATTGTGCCGGTAGATATTTATTTACCAGGTTGCCCACCACGTCCAGAAATGTTGATGGATGCAATTTTGAAATTACATGAACAAATTGGTGATACAAAACTTGGTCCAAATCGCGAGAAGATTATTAAAGAGGTAGAAGCAGCTGCGCTCGCTGCAATGCCAACTCATCAATTAAAAGGTTTACTTGCATGAGCAATGAATTAAACAATGGCATGTTTGGCGTAACTGGATCTGGTGATACATCTGGATTTGGTGGCTTGGTAAAAGCTGTTCAAAATATTGGTTCAACAGAACGCCCATATGGTGGTTACTTTGATCAGGTAGCTGATGATTTAGAGCGTGCCTATCCTGCTTTTAGCGATGCAATTGAAAAAGTTGTTGTAGATCGTGGCGAGTTAACATTATTTATAAAGCGCGATCGATTATTTGATGTAGCGAAAATTTTGCGCGATCAACTTAGATTTGAAATGGGAGTTTCAGTAAGTGGCGCCCACTATCCAAATGAAACAGGTCGTGAACTACATGTTGTCATCGCACTTCTTTCAATAACTAGAAACCAAAGAATTAGATTAGAAGTTTGTGTTCCAGAATCAGATCCACATGTGCCATCACTTGTTGAAGTTTGGGCAGGAACTAATTGGCATGAGCGCGAGACCTATGACATGTTCGGAATTATTTTTGATAACCATCCTGGATTAACTCGTATCTTGATGCCAGATGATTGGGATGGATTCCCACAACGCAAAGATTATCCACTTGGTGGAATTCCAATTGAGTACAAAGGTGCAACTGTTCCGGCACCGTCAGAGCGCAGGAGTTATCGATGAGTACATTCACCGATCCATACGCATCTGCCCGCGAAACAACAGAAGGTCGCGTTTACTCAGTAACAGGTGGCGATTGGGATTCATTAGTAACTGAAATTGGCGCGACAAAAGAAGAGCGCGTTGTTGTAAACATGGGACCACAACATCCATCAACTCACGGCGTACTTCGATTGGTTTTAGAGCTTGAAGGTGAAACCGTTACTGAAACTCGTTGCGGAATCGGTTACCTACATACTGGTATTGAGAAAAATACTGAGTACCGAACATGGACGCAGGGCGTAACTTTTGTAACGCGAATGGATTATTTAGCGCCACTATTTAATGAAACTGCGTATTGCTTAGGTGTAGAAAAATTACTTGGCATAACTAATGATGTGCCAGAACGCGCAACTGTAATTCGCGTAATGATGATGGAGTTCAATCGAATCTCATCACACATGGTGGCACTTGGAACTGGCGCACTAGAACTAGGCGCGTTATCACCAATGATCTTTGCCTTCCGCGAACGTGAGAAAGTTTTAGATGTATTTGAATTAGTTGCTGGCGTACGTATGAATATGGCGTATGTGCGTCCAGGTGGCGTTGCGCAAGATCTTCCAGCTGGTGCACTCACAAAGATTCGTGAAACCGTTAAAGAGTTACGTAAGAATTTCAAAGATAATGAGAAATTATTAGTTGGTAACTCAATTTGGATGAAGCGCACC
>WLQA01000102.1 GCA_009698515.1 Actinomycetota bacterium | reverse complement strand
TTGATGGGTTGGATTTTCAGCATGGTATTTATCAATTACTGCAGCACATGCTTCACCTTGAAGTGAGCCGTTATCTGCCGGTTTAATTAACAAAATTCCAACATCCATAATTTCTGCAGCGGATTTAATTGATGAGTGTGCCTCTTCACTTGCTGCAATTACCCACTTTGTGACATCACTTCGTTTACTTCTAAAGTAAGTACGAGCTGTTACTAGCGCAGATAAATTTCCAATCGTGCCACCTTGCACAAATACACCACCAGCAGATTGTGGTAATCCGGCTAAATCGCTAATCCAACGAAGTGCTTGGTTTTCTGCAAATACTGCGCCGGCACCTTCTAACCATGAACCACCGTAAAGAGCAGAGGCGCCAACAACTAAATCAAATAAGTTTGCATACTCACTTGGCGCAGATGGAATAAAAGCTAAGTAACGTGGATGATCTGTTGAAATACAGGCAGTTGCTAAAACATCTTTAAATAATTCAAGCGCTTTGTGCCCACCTAATCCTTCCGGCGTAATTGTGTTACCGGCTAATTGCATTAACTCTTCTGGAGTTTTTGGTCCATCCAACGGTGGATCGGTACGTAAGCGAACCAAGCTGTAATCTAAAATTTCTTTGGCGAGCTCTTCTACCTCTTTATTAAATTCATGCATTGCGAGCTGCGTAATCCTTGCGCTTTGCACTGCGCACAATATTTCTGAGCATAGTTGGAAATACTAGAAAGTGAAGTGGTGAAACTGCAAACCAATAAAGCTGGCCGCCCAAACCTCGTGGTGAGTAAGAGGCTTCCTGAATTATTTTGCTTTTTCCATTAGGTAATTTCTCTAACTTAAATTCCAGCCATGCCTTGCCAGGCAAAATCATTTCTGCATAAAGACGTAAACTTTTTTCACTCTCAAAACTTTCCACACGCCAAAAATCTAAACTATCTCCAACGCGCAAATGAAGTGGATCGCGGCGTCCACGACGCAGGCCAACACCACCAAGTAAACGATCCAATAAGCCACGTAAGAACCACAAAAAGTCTGATCCGTACCAACCTGTGGTGCCACCAATTTGTTCAACGGTTTTCCATAAATTTTCAATTGATGCATCTGTTTCTTGATCACGCGAATCTTTATATAAAGTCTCTCCCGCCCAATCAGGATCACTTTGTGCTTTTTGCCATGGCGCAGTTGGTAATGTGGCATCAGACCATCTTGTAGAAACTTTATTATCTGTTGTATTTGTTAACGCTAATTCAATTGCGCCAGCAACATCAATTAAACCTTCTGGCGGCAGTGGAATTAAATGGGTAATTGATTTTGCCGGATCTGCAACAACTTCAGAAATTAATGAACCAACCAATGGTCTGGCAAGTGCGGTTGGCACAGGTGTAACCAAACCAATCCATAGTGATGACAAGCCAGGTGTTAAAACCGGAACCTTAATAATCCAACGTTTGCGCAAGCCTGATAACTTGGCAAACTTTTGCATCATTTGCGCATATGACAAAACTTCTGGTCCGCCAATATCAAATATTCCAGCCACTGGTTTTTCTAACTTGGCAGCGTTGCGTAAATACCAAAGTACATCTCGAATCGCAATTGGCTGAGTTTTATTGGAAACCCATTTTGGTGTTGTCATAACCGGTAAGCGATGAGTTAAATGACGAAGCATTTCAAAGGATGCTGAGCCGCTACCGATAATAATTCCAGCGCGAAGCTCCATGACAGATACGGATGTAGTTGCTAACTCTTTTCCAGTGTTTGCTCTAGATTGCAAGTGCTTGCTTGTCTTTTGATCATTTGCAATTCCACCTAGATAAATAATCTGCGATACACCAGCAGCTTCTGCAGCCTTTGCAAAGTTGCGAGCCATCGCTGATTCAATCTCATCAAAATTTGGACCTAAGTTAATTGAGTGCAATAGGTAATAAGCAGTGTGAATATCTTTTAATGCAGCAAAGGTTGAGTTGTAATCTGATGCATTTCCTTCTGCAATCTCAACTTGATTTGCCCAATCTTGACCCTTAATTTTTCGAGCATCACGAACATAAACCCGCACATTTATCGAATCAGCAAGTAAAGCGGTGACTAATCGACCACCTACATAGCCTGATGCGCCAGTTACTAGAATTTTGCGGGGCGTGCTCATAGTGAAAACAGTAGACTTAATTTCATGATTAAACCAAAGGTAGTGATTTTAGGCGGAGGCTTTGGCGGATTAACCGCTGCCAGATCCCTAACTAGCATCGCTGATGTAACTGTGGTTGATCGTCATAATTTTCAAACATTTTTACCATTGCTATACCAGGTATCAACTGCAGGATTGGCCGCAGATCATGTGGCCTATCCAATTCGTGGTGCACTTCGCGGAAGTGGCGCAAAGTTTCGCATGGCATCTCCAATTTCAATTGATCATAAAAACAAACAGGTAAAGCTAGATAGCAGTGAATTATTAGATTTTGATCATTTAATTGTGGCACTTGGTTCAACTACGGCAGATTTTGGAATTCCCGGAGTTAGCGAATTCGCATTAGGAATGAAAACTGTTAATGAAGCGCTAACTATTCGCGCCGAAGTAATGCGCCGGTTTGAAGATTTATGTCGCTTCGAAGATAACACCAGATTTTCAATCTCAGTTGTTGGCGGTGGTCCAACCGGTGTTGAGATGGCCGGTGCACTTGCTGAATTAGTTCGTGGCCCACTCAAATCTGACCAAGCAAATGCTGCAGCCCATATTGATGTGCGATTAATTGAAGCCGGCGATCGATTGTTGCCACCATTTTCACCATCACTTTCTGCACGTACCAAGAAGGATTTAGAAAAACTTGGCGTACAAGTAATGTTAAAGACCGCAGTTAAAGAGTTAGAACATCGCAAAATAATTCTAAAAGATGGATCATCACTTCCATCTGAAATCACAATTTGGGCAGCTGGCGTTAAAGGATCACCAGCAATGCAGCAATTAAATTTACCAACAGTTGGAAATCGCTTATCAGTTGAGCAAACTTTGCAGGTAAAGAATTATCCAAATATTTGGGCGTTAGGTGATATTGCCGGTGCGGTAGGCAAAGATGGCCGGGCACTACCAATGGTGGCACCAGTTGCAATACAACAAGGTAAATTCATCGCTAAGCAAATCGATAGATTAATTAAATTAAAACCATTAAAAGAGTTTTCCTATGTAGATAAGGGCTCGATGGCAACCATTGGTCGAAACAAAGCGGTAGTTGAAGTAAAAGGAATTAAATTAGCTGGAACTATTGCTTGGCTGACCTGGCTTTGGCTGCACCTATTTTATTTATTAGGTGGCCGTAACAAGATTGGCACTATGGCTGATTGGACCTGGAACTACCTAACCTTTGATCGAGGCAATCGCCACATTATGGATTCTGAAATAAATTAAATGGCACGTTTAGTTTCTCAAAAATTTATTACAGTTGATGGCCACAAGCTTTGGTGTAAAC
>WLQA01000101.1 GCA_009698515.1 Actinomycetota bacterium | reverse complement strand
GTTAAATAATATGATCTCTGAAAACGCCATCCAGATCGATGATCTAATCTCAATTATTTTTACAGCCACCGTAGACCTAGATGCTGACTTTCCCGCCGTTGCGGCTCGAGAGATCGGTTTGGGTCAGGTACCACTGCTCTGCGGAGTAGAAATTGATGTTCCGGGGGCTTTACCGAGAGTAATTAGAGTGCTGATGCACATTAACTCCGATAAAGATTTATCTCAAATTAAACATATTTACCTACGCGGAGCAACCTCTTTGCGTAAAGATCTCGCGCAGTAGTAGGGCGCTCAGATGATAAGCAAGGTAAAGATCATTGGCTCTGGATTAATCGGAACCTCTATTGGATTGGCACTAAAGAGTGCAAAGATAAAGTTAGAAATGGTTGATTTAGATCCTAATTCAGCGAAGTTGGCTAATGATTTAGTTGGCGGTGTAAACCTTACTGAGCCAGAGGTAGTGATCGTTAGCGCACCGATTTCAAATAATTTGGAATTGATTCTAGAGAGTTTAAAACTGTATCCAGAAGCAATTGTTATTGATATAGCCAGTGTTAAGTCTAATCTTTCACTAAAGGTTGCAGAGTTATCAGCAAATACGCAAAATTTCATCTCATCACATCCGATGGCAGGTCGTGAAGTTTCTGGAACACAATCGGCTAGGGCGGATTTATTTTCTGGAAGAGCTTGGATCGGAATAAAATCGGCAAAATCATCGGAGAGATCTACCAAATTGTTGGCAGAAATTGTTGAAATATGTGGCGCAACTTTGTACTGGGTAGAAGAGGTCGATCACGACAAATTAGTAGCTGCCATTTCGCATTTACCGCAGGTTTTAAGTACTACTTTGGCAAATCTGGTTGGTAATTTAGATGGCAGATCCTTGAATCTATCTGGTCAAGGTTTAAGGGATATGTTGAGATTATCTTCATCCAACGGTCAATTGTGGTCGCAGTTGATGATTGCAAATAAATCTTCATTGAGCAGTGAAATCGATAAATTTCTGGAGTTACTGACAAAGTTCAACGATGCAATCAAATCAGAAAATTATAAAGAGATAGAAACTTCTTTCAATGCCGGCAATTTAGCTAATGAAAAAATTCCAGGAAAACATGGTTTGAAGATCAGAAAATACTCATATCTGCCGATTGTTATTATGGATGAACCAGGTCAGTTGGCCAAGATATTTAATGAGTGTGCACAAATTAATGTAAATATCGAAGATTTATCGATCGAACATTCACCTGGACAACAAACTGGTTTAATCACACTTGCGCTAAACCAAAATGATGCGGAAAGGTTGTTTATTCACTTAAAATCGACCGGATGGAACGTACACGAAGTAAAAGTCGATAAATAAATTAAACAGTTTTAAAGATACAATCGGCAAATGAGTACCTTGGTTTTAGCAATTGATGGACCAAGTGGATCAGGTAAATCATCTACAGCCAAAGCGTTGGCCATCAGAGCCAACTGGTCATATCTAGATACTGGCGCGTTGTATCGAGCTGTCACCTATTTAGCGTTGCGCGAGAATGCTTTAGATGAAGCATCTCTTTATAAATCCTTAGTTGCTGCAGAAATTATTTTTAACTGTTCACCAAAAGATCCTAGAATTTTCCTGGATGAATTGGATATCTCGGAGGAGATTAGATTTCAGAGAATTAACGAAAAGGTTAGTTTGGTAAGTGCGATGCCATCAATACGCGAGCATCTACTGCAAATGCAACGTCAATACATTGATTCAGCTCCAGTTGGAATAGTTGTAGAAGGCAGAGATATCGGAACAGTGGTTGTTCCAGCTGCGCCGTTAAAAGTTTATTTGCATGCAGATATTCAAGAGCGAACTAATCGTCGAGAAAGTGAAAGCAAAGAGGCAATTGCAGCATCTGATATATCGGTTTCATTAAGCAAGCGAGATTCAATGGATTCAACTAGAGCAATTTCACCACTTGCTAAGGCAGAGGATGCGGCAGAAATTGACAGCACCAGGCTCACATTGCAAGAGGTTGTGGATCAAATTTGGAAGTGGATGCAACAACGAAATTTACTTGGATTACCAACTATCGCAGTTATTGGCAGACCCAATGTTGGTAAATCAACATTAGTTAACCGAATGATAGGCAGGCGTGAAGCGATTGTGGAAGATACCCCAGGTGTTACTCGCGATCGAGTTAAATATGAAGCAGAGTGGAATGGCCGAAGATTCTTTTTAATTGATACCGGGGGTTGGGAAGTAAAGCCAGAAGGTATCTCGGAAAAAATCACAGCAGGTGCTGAGGCTGCAATCGCTGAAGCTGATTTAATAATGTTTGTCATTGATTCTCAGGTTGGCGCGTTGGATGAAGATCAATCTTTAGTTAATCTGTTGCGAAAGAGCAATAAGAAAGTAATTTTGGTTGGAAATAAAATTGATAATGCAGCCGATGAAGCAGATGGTTATGCGCTTTGGAATTTGGGATTAGGCGAACCAAGGTTCGTATCAGCATTGCATGGTCGCGGCAGTGGTGATCTTTTAGATTTATTGATTTCACAATTGCCTGAAGTAGGTTCACAGCCTGCAGATGATGGTTATCGAAGAGTTGCTTTAGTGGGTCGACCAAATGTTGGTAAATCCAGTCTATTAAATGTTCTTGCGGGTGCGCCAAGAGTTTTAGTTGATGATGCTGAAGGAACAACTCGGGATGCCGTTGATGAATTAATTGATTTCGGTGGGTCAACTTGGAGATTTATAGACACAGCAGGAATTAGAAAACGTGCTCATCAAGCAAGTGGAACAGATTATTATGCTTCGCTTCGAACTCAGATTGCTCTAGAACGCGCAGAGGTTGCATTAGTAGTTCTGGATGCTTCTGCCATTATGACTGAACAAGATATTCGTATTGTCTCCATGACAGAAGAGGTCGGTAAAGCACTAGTTATTGTTATGAATAAGTGGGATTTGGTTGATGAGGAACGCCAATTAGTTTTAGATCGCGAAATTGAAAGACAGCTTGAGAGATATCCATGGGCGCAACGCGTTAATTTGTCGGCAAAAACTGGCTGGCATCGTGATCGATTAGCGCCGGCACTAAGAACAGCTTTAAGCAATTGGGAGAAACGTATTCCCACTGCCAAGTTGAATGGATTTTTGGGTGAATTGGTTGGAGCCAATCCGCCTCCGGTACGGAGCGGCAAACAGCCTAAAATTAAATTCGCCACTCAGGCTGGGATTTGTCCGCCAAAATTTGTTATCTTCACAAACGGTTTCTTAGAGGATTCCTATCGTAGATTCATTGAACGAAGATTGCGTGAAGAGTTTGGATTTGCTGGAACTCCGATTGAGGTTGCAGTAAAGATAAAGGAGCGAGATTGAAACTTACAATACCTAATTTATTAACTTTACTGCGAGCTGCTGGGGTTCCAATCTTTCTTTACTTCTTTTTGGTAGCAGATAAACCAGTAATCAGTTTTTTCATTATTGCTATAGGCGGAGTGACCGATTAT
>WLQA01000100.1 GCA_009698515.1 Actinomycetota bacterium | reverse complement strand
TGGCATCTTCAGATACCAATTTATAAATGAAGCAAATTCCACATCTTCGAACTTATCTAATTTGATACTTGCAATAGATACAAGTGCAAATTTAGCGGTCGTTAAAACTCCTCCCGGAGCGGCCCAATTACTTGCAGCTGCGTTAGATAAAGGAATAAAAAATGGGAAGCTACCCGGTATAGGAACAATTGCAGGTGATGACACAATAATTATCGTTGCGAAATCAGCAACTGGTGGCAATGCTTTAGGTAAATCAATCGATAGATTTATCTCGGAAAATAATTCGAAGAGGGTGAAGTAATGACGCTTTGGGGCGGAAGGTTTTCAATTGACCCTGATCAGGCAATGGTGGCTTTGTCTAGAAGCGTTCATTTTGATTGGCGATTAGCTCCCTATGAAATAGAGGTAAATCTGGTTCATCTTTCTAACCTGATTTCAGAGAAAGTAATTTCGGAAAATGATGGCAAAGATTTAAAAAAAGCCTTATTGGAGTTAGCGCAGGAGATCGGTACCGGTAAATTTAGTTTTGATGCTTCTGATGAAGATGTGCATAGTGCTATCGAGCGGGGTTTGATTGCTAAATGTGGCGATATTGGTGGTTCAATTCGAGCAGGAAGATCCAGAAATGATCTAGTTGTTACCGATTTCAAATTGTATTTAATTGATCATTTACTTGAAGTCTCAGTTCTAATCAGCGAATTAATTGATGCATTAAATACGCAATCGAAAATACACCTTAAAACTATTGCCTCCGGTTTTACACATACTCAACATGCCCAACCAATAACTTTTGCGCAAGAAATTTCCAAACATTCAGTTGCATTATTGCGCGATCTTGATCGGATTATGGATTGGCAACGTCGCAACTCATATTCTCCTTTTGGCGCCGGTGCACTAGCTGGTTCTCCGTTGCAACCAAATCCGGAAAATTCTGCGAAAGAGTTGGGTTTTGAGGGAGTTATGGCCAACAGTATTGATGCAGTTAGTGATCGAGACTTTGCAGCAGAGGCTCTATTTATTCTCGCCATGATCGGAGTTCATCTTTCTCGAATTGGCGAGGAGTTTGTGTTGTGGTCCAGCGCTGAATTTAATTATGTTGAAATATCTGATGCTTATTCAACTGGTTCATCAATTATGCCTCAAAAGAAAAATGCTGATGTAGCTGAGTTGGCAAGAGGTAAGAGCGGTCGATTCATTGGAAATTTAACCGCACTGTTGGTGGTGCTAAAAGGTTTACCTTTTGCTTACAATCGAGATTTGCAAGAGGATAAAGAGCCAGTCTTTGATTCAATTGATCAGTTATTAATTTTGCTTCCTGCTGTAACTGGAATGGTTTCAACTGCAAAGTTTAAAACGGAGAATATTTCTAAAGGCGCTGATGTTGCTTTTTCATTGGCAACGGAGATTGCAGATTACTTAGCGAAAAGGGGCGTTGCCTTCGCGCAAGCCCATGAGGTGGCGGGTAAATGTGTTCGCTATTGTGAAGAACAATCGATTCAGTTGCATGAAATACCAGTAGTGGAGTTATCCAAAATTCACCCAGCATTAAAAGGTGATTTATTAGATCATTTAAATGTTCAGGCTGCGGTATCTGCAAGAACCTCATCAATTGGCACATCAAGTGGATCGGTGGAAAAATCAATTAACCACATCGAATCAGATTTGAAGAAGGTAAATAAAGAAATCTCCCGCATCCAAGAGCGGTTTTCGGGCATGATCAGCCAATGACGAAAGCACTGCTGGCAGATTTAGAGTGGCGGGGATTAATCGCCCAAACTACCGATCGCGCAGAGCTTGAGAAAGCTCTGGCAAATCCAGCTGCTTTATATCTTGGTATTGATCCGACGGCGCCAAGTATGCATTTGGGAAATTTAGTGGTTTGTTTAGTTTTACGCAGATTCCAATTAGCTGGTCATAAACCAATTCCATTAGTTGGCGGAGCTACTGGTTTGGTTGGCGATCCCAGTGGTCGCAATGAAGAGAGATCTTTAAATGATGAATCAGTAGTATCTGATTGGGTTGCCCGAATTCGCAAACAATTAGAAAGCATTATTGATTTTGATGATAAAAAATCAGGTGCTGTTCTAACTAACAACCTAGATTGGACTAAACCAGTATCGGCACTAGAGTTCCTGCGAGATATTGGAAAGCATTTTAGCGTTAATCAAATGCTTTCTAAAGATTCAGTTTCATCAAGATTAGAAGCCGGTGGTATTTCATATACCGAATTTTCCTATCAAGTTCTTCAAGCTTTTGATTATCTAGAATTATTTAGACGTCATGAATGTATCTTGCAAATTGGTGGTAGCGATCAATGGGGAAATATTGTTGCTGGTCTTGATTTAATTCGAAAGGTTGAGGGTGGTTCAGCGCATGCCTTAACCGTTCCGTTGTTGGTTAAATCAGATGGCAGTAAATTTGGTAAAACTGCCAGCGGAGCCATTTGGCTTGATCCGCAGATGACCTCACCTTATGAGTTTTTCCAATTTTGGTTAAACAGTGATGATGCGGATATGCCCAAGTTATTAAAGGTATTTTCAATGAAAGATCATGCGGAAATATCTAGGTTAATTGAGACTGTTAAAGAAAATCCAGGAGCTAGAGAGGCCCACCGCGCCTTGGCCCAGGAAATGACAACCATGATTCACGGACAAAAGGCGAGTGAGATGGCGGAAATGGCAGCAAAAGCTCTTTTCGGACAAGGCGATATTGCCGAGCTAGATCTGGCTACCCTGGACTCAGCCTTAGCCCAATTGCCGAGGGTTGAATTGATGAAAAATCAGCAGATACCGAGCTGGGTTGATCTTTTGGCAGGCTCAGGGGTGGTCGATTCCAAGTCCGCCGCACGTAGAATCGTTAAAGAGGGCGGGGCATATTTGAATAATCAGAAGGTTTCGGCCGAGGATTTCACCCCTGGAAAAGGGGATTTTCTGCATGGCAAGTACCTGCTTTTGCGAAAAGGAAAGCGAGATTTGGCGGCGGTAGTCCTTCTTTGAGCCCTACCCAAAAAACCAGCGTTTTTCGCTGATTTTCGGGCTGATCTCAATTTGACCCCCCTTCCGCAGGGGGTTATATTTCACCTCCCCATACGAGACGGACTTCAGAAGAAGGCCGGGTGTGGAAAACCCCGATTTTCAAGGTTTGTAGGCATGCCTGCAAATTAAGGAAATGGGTTGCCTTGTAATCGAAAGCAATTTTGAAAGCAATGCGCAGTCGTACCTTGAGAACTCAACAACGTGCAATAAAGTCAATGCCAAAGATTTCTAACATGAAATCGAAGGCATTAATTAACATGTAAAAAAATATTTCTTTAAATATTTTTTTCATGTTTTTATTGTTTTATAAATACCTTTGAAACTTAATTACTAAAACTTTTTAATTAAATTTATTTAGTTAGAATTTTTTTGCTTTAAGTACAAAACAAAAACAAGTTAAAAGACTATAAACATAAGCGAACTCTGATTAATAAATTTATTAATTAGATAGCCATGTTTGTCTTTTAGCCAGATCAAATTTACTTAGAATGTAAATTTCTATGGAGAGTTTGATCCTGGCTCAGGACGAACGCTGGCGGCGTGCTTAACACATGCAAGTCGAGCGATGAAGTTTCTTCGGAAATGGATTAGCGGCGAACGGGTGAGGAACACGTGAAGAATCTGCCCTCCACTTTGGGATAAC
>WLQA01000010.1 GCA_009698515.1 Actinomycetota bacterium | reverse complement strand
GTATCTCGTTCTGGCCAACTTGGAGTTGTTAAATTGTTATCTGAATCTTCTATTGGTGCAGGTGTTCGCAGAGTTGAAGCATTAGTAGGACATGATGCATATAAATATCTTGCACGAGAGCATCTACTTTTGAACTCATTAACTGAAATTATTAAAGGAGCGCGTGCGGAAGAGTTACCACAGCGCATCAGTGAATTAATGGAGAAAATGAAAAGCATTGAGAAAGAATTATCAACTGTTCGTATTGCCGGTGCGATTGCGGGTAATACAAAGTTAATTGAAAATGCAAAAAATATTGGTGCAGTGAAGTTTGTCGCTGCAACATTAGATAAAGGATTGACTGCAGATGAGCTTCGATCTATTGCGCTAGATATTCGTGGGAAATTGGCTAATTCAGTAATAGTTTTAAGTTCAATTACCGATGAAAAGGTTGTACTTGTTGCGGCAGCATCTGATGATGCAATCAAGATGGGAATTAAAGCAGGTGAATTGGTGAAGCTGGGTTCAACTGTATTAGGCGGTGGCGGTGGCGGTAAGGATGATTTTGCCCAAGGTGGCGGATCGCAGATTGATAAAATTAAAACTACTTTCGAAGAGATTGAAAAAATACTCTCTACCAAGTTGAAGTAAATACGATGGCCTCAGAAATAACACGCGGCCGAAGAATCGGTTTAGATTTTGGTGAAGTTCGAATTGGGCTCAGCCTTTCAGATTTAGATTCTATATTGGTCTCACCCCTTGCAACACTTACAAATGATGAGAAATTTAAATCCAATTTTAAAAAGATACTGGCGCAAAATATGCCGGTTTATATCGCAATCGGTTGGCCCATTCATCTATCAGGTTCATTAAGTGCAAAATCACAATCTGTAAAAGATTTTGCAACCGGCTTGAAATCTTATGTCGATGTTCCTATTTATTTAATTGATGAAAGATTAACAACAACCGATGCTTATGCGCAGATGCGGGATGCTGGCAAATCGATGAAACAATCAAAAGAGATTATTGATCAGCTGGCAGCAGTTGGGATATTAAACCTGGCACTATCTTTGGAAAAATCAGATAAAGGTTTGGGAAATCCCATATGAGATCATTGATTAAACCAATTGCTATTTCCATAATCTTGACAGGATTATTTGTTAATCTGCATAACGCTTTTTTCTTAATTGACTATCGAGCGAAAGAAAATATTGAAAAAATTGATGTAGTTATAAATAGCGGAGATACGGGTTTAGAAATTTCTCGCAAGTTGTTCGAACAAGGTGTGGTTAAAACCAGCAAGGCTTTTTATCGCGTAGCTTTAAATGAAAAAAGATCTGCCGGAATTTCTCCTGGAGTACATAATCTTGATAGAAAAATATCGGCACACGCTGCACTTGATCAGCTATTGGATAAATCTCGCAACAGAGGAATCCTCGGTTTTGCAGAGGGGCTGCGTGCCTATGAAATCGTTGGGATCTTGGATAAATCAAATCTTCTTGAAGGCAAAGCTTCCGGTTTAATCTTGCCAAATAAGAAGTACGGAACTACAAACATTGAAGGATTTTTATTTCCAGCGCAATATGCATTCGCTCCGCAAACCACAGTTGATGAAGCAATTTCGCAGATGATTGAACGATTTGAGATTTCAGCTACTAATTCGAAATTATCCGAAGGCTATGGTGAATATTCTGCGTATCAAACTTTAATCATTGCATCGATTGCGCAAGCCGAAGGGGATAAGCAAGATTATGCAAAAATCGCTAGAGTGATTTATAACCGATTAAAAATTGATATGCCTCTACAAATGAATACAACAGTTGAATACGCGGCAAAATTACGTGGACAAATTCGTATGAGCTATAAACAGTTAGAAATTAATTCTAAATACAATACTTATTTAAATCGCGGCTTACCACCTTCACCAATTGGTAGTCCGGGCGAGGATGCCATGCGCGCTGCGGTTAACCCTGAAAATGGAGATTGGTTGTACTTTATAACTGTGAAGCCACAGGACACTCGTTTTACCAACTCTTTTTCTCAATTTAATATTTGGGCAAATGAATTTCGAGCCAATGAAAAAGCAGGTTTATTCAAATGATAAAAATGGCAGTTGCTGGTTCGCCAATCGGTCACTCTTTATCTCCACTATTGCACAATCATGCCTACGAGATATTAGGAGTTAAAGCTGAATTTACTTCTGAAGAAGTAACTGAATTAACCTTCCCAGATTTTTACTACCGCTCTAGGGACGCAGGTTTTCGGGGTTTGGCATTAACAATGCCATTGAAAGAGATCGCAATTGGATTTGCGGATCGAGTTGATCCGGTAGCCAAACAGATCGCCTCAATTAATACGATAATTTTTGAATCAACTGGCAGTATTGGCGTATCAACAGATCTCTTGGCATTTAAGAATTTATTGGCACCATATTTTGGAAAAAGAGTTGCCATATTAGGAGCAGGTGGCACAGCTCGCGCAGCCATTGGGGCGTTGAGAGGCACTAATACGCAGGTAAGTATTTTGACTAGATCAATGAATCGCCACGATCAATTACATGCAGCGGCCGATGATTTAGATTTAGAGTTCTTAGATTGGCATACCTTTGAAGATATTCAGGATAGAGATTTAATAATTTCCACGACTCCCGCTGGTGCTACCGATGGATTATCAATCATTTCAAGTAAGGCGGATTTTTTTGAAGTTATCTACCATCCATGGCCAACTGAATTAGCAAAGCGATACCAAAATCTCGGACGCAATGTTATTGGTGGATTAGCGTTACTTGTAGAGCAGGCCCTATTTCAAATTCAGTATTTTTCCGGAGTTAAATTTGATCAGGAATCTATGCGTAATGAGCTGATGAAGGTTGGTCGCGCGGCTATAGGCCGTTAATCCACAGCGCTTAATTTACATCTAGAACTTTCATTAACCTTAAGATGTGTTGCAATTTCCACTCATAGCCTGCGCAATCATGCTTGCCGTCAAAATCGCCCGGTATGACATTCAAACTCATCTCATTAAAGATCTAGATTTAATATTACTTCTGCTTATTTTCTTTTTACTTGGAAATAGAAACTTAAACTTCGGAATTTTATACTTTGCCATATTTTTAAGTATCCATTTAGTTACTTTAGGAAAATTAGGATTTGGAGATGTAAAGCTTGCCCTGGTGTTGGGTTTTACCTGCCAAACTTTTATTCAACTCATTTTATATATCAATATTGCCTGGATATTGGGTGGTATCTGGGCGATGATGGAGAGATCGCGAAATATTGCTTTTGCGCCCTCCATGCTAATTGGGGCGCTATTTGGACAATTAATTATCTAACTCCGGTAATTGTTTACGAGATTAACCCTTTATCTGCGAGAATAGGGGCCTAAACAAGGATTGGATTTTCAATGTTGCGATGGTTAACCGCAGGTGAATCGCATGGTCCTGCCTTGTCCGCAATTATTGAAGGTTTGCCCTCACAGATTGAGATTACTACCGCCGATATCGACAAAGATTTAGCCAGACGAAGATTGGGATTTGGCAGAGGTGCAAGACAAAATTTTGAAGCAGATAAAGTAAGCATTAATGGTGGCGTGCGCCTTGGAAAATCACAAGGTGGGCCGGTTTCAATTCAAATAGCTAATTCAGAATGGCCCAAATGGGAGAAGGTAATGAGCGCCGATCCCGTACCAGAAGATGAAATTAAAGATTTGGCTAGAAACGCTCCACTTACCCGCCCACGTCCGGGACATGCTGATTTGGTAGGAATGCAAAAATATAACTTCACAGATGCTCGTCCTATTTTAGAAAGGGCTAGTGCGCGTGAGACTGCGGCGAGAGTTGCATTAGGAGCTGTTGCGCGTGCATTTTTAAAACAAGCAATTGGCATTGAAATTATAAGCCATGTAGTTTCTATCGGAAAAGTTTCTTTGCCTAGTGATTATAAATTGCCAAGTGCTACAGATATTTCAAAGATAGATTCTGATCCTGTTAGATGCTTTGATGCGAAAACTAGTTCGGCAATTGTCTCGGAAATTGAATTAGCCCATGGCGATGGAGATACCCTAGGTGGAGTTGTTGAAGTCCTTGCTTACAACTTGCCGCCAGGTTTGGGTTCGCATGCACATTGGGATCGCCGATTAGATGCAAAATTAGCTGGAGCGATGATGGGAATTCAAGCAATTAAAGGTGTTGAAATTGGCGATGGGTTTTTAAGTGCCACCCGTCGTGGTTCAGTTGCACATGATGAGATTGAGAAAAATTCACAAGGTGATATTGCAAGACGAAGTGATCGAGCCGGTGGAACAGAAGGTGGAATGAGTAATGGTGAAATATTAAGAGTAAAGGTTGCCATGAAACCAATCTCAACAGTGCCAAAAGCTTTAGATACCATCGATGTAGCAACAGGATTGCCTGCAAAAGCGATTAATCAAAGATCTGATGTTTGCGCAGTACCGGCAGCGGGAATTGTTGCAGAAGCGATGGCGTGTTTGGTTTTAGCTGATGCAGTACTAGAAAAATTCGGCGGAGATAGCGTTTCTGAAACTAAACGCAATTACCTTAATTATCTGCAGAATCTTGAGATTAAGTAGTCAGTTTTGGCGAGAGAAAAAATAGTTCTAATTGGTCCACCAGGGGCTGGCAAAACTACTGTCGGAAAAGCTTTGGCGAAGATATTGAGTTGGGATTTTAAAGATAGTGATCGTGAAATTGAGATTAAAACTGGCAGAAAAATCTCCGATATCTTTGTTGAAAATGGTGAAGAGTTTTTCAGAAATTTAGAGGTTATTGAAGTAACGGAGTTAGTCAGTACATTTGATGGTGTTATTTCACTTGGCGGAGGGGCTCCGATGAATCCGGAGATAACGGATTTACTAAAAAATTGCCATCATCCAATTGTGTTTCTAGATGTTTCCATCTCTCAAGCGGCCAATCGAATAGGTTTTAATAAAGAGCGCCCACTTTTGCTCGTTAACCCTAGACAGCAATGGATTAATTTGATGTCTAATCGTAGGCCAATCTATGAATCTCTAGCCACTCATATAATTTCTACCGATTCAAAAAAGCCCAATGAAGCAGCCGAGGAGATATCTCAATTGATTGGTATTACAGCATGAAAAGAATCAAAATAAATTCAGAGATTAAATACTCCGTTAAAATTGGTATTAATCATCAAGGAGAGATTGCCAATTTACAAAGTCGATCTGCAAAATTGATGATTATTATTCCATCCAATTTAACTCAACTAATAAAAATTAAATCAAGTAAAAATACCTTTGTAATTAAGGTACCAAACGGTGAAAAACAAAAGGATATCCAAGTACTTCGAAAAATTTGGCGGGCACTTGAAGTTAACGAGTTTGCAAGAAATGACGAAATTCTGGCAATTGGTGGAGGTGCGACCAGTGACTTGGCAGGATTTGCAGCAGCCACTTGGTTGCGCGGGATTAAATGGCACGTTATGCCAACAACACTTGCGGCGATGGTGGATGCAGCTATTGGTGGGAAAACTGCGATCAACTCGCCAGGTAGCAAAAATTTGATTGGTGCTTTCCACTCACCTTCATCAGTATTAATTGATCTATCATTCCTACAAAGTTTAGGAAAGCGTGATTTATCAGCTGGAATGGCTGAGGTTATTAAATGTGGTTTTATTGCTGATAAGAAAATTTTGGATTTGCTAGAGAAAGATGTGCTGAATTTTTCAGAGATCATCTGTCGCACCGTAAAAGTGAAGGCAAAGGTTATTAACAAAGATTTTAAAGAGAGTAAATATCGCGAAATCTTAAATTATGGCCACACTTTGGGTCATGCGATAGAAAAAGATTCAAAATATAAACTTCGACATGGCGAGGCAGTCTCGATTGGTCTAGTTTTCGCAGCTGAGCTGGGTGCCATGAAATGTGGTTTATCGCAATCGGAGGTAGATCGTCATCGCCAATTACTATCAAATTTTAATCTTCCAATAACTTACGCAAAAAATCGATTACCTTCTCTGCTTAAAATCATGAAATCCGATAAAAAGGTGAAAAATGATCAGATTAGATTTATCGGTTTATCTAAGACTGGTAAACCAGTTTGGCTTGAAGCGGTAAATCAACAAGAAATAAAGAGAGCGTATGGGAGAATTTGCTAATGAAAATTCTTGTTTTAAACGGGCCTAATCTTTCACGGCTAGATCTGCGCGAAAAAAATCATTACGGTGATCTTACTTATCAGCAGTTAGAAGAGTTTATCAAGGCGAAAGCCCAAGAGATTAAATTAGAGGTTGAAATTAAACAAAGTGAAAGCGAATCTGAAATTATTGAGTGGCTGCATAAGGCGGCCGATGCAAAACAACCTGTGATTATTAATCCAGCAGCTTTCACACATTATTCCTATGCGATCAGAGATGCCGTATCAATGCTTAAAGCTCCATGCATTGAAGTGCATTTATCTAATCCATTAAGCAGAGAAGAGTTTCGTCACACTTCTGTGGTTTCTGGCGTAGTAAATGGAACGATTGCCGGTTTTGGTGCAGAAAGTTATGCATTGGCTTTGAAAGCAATGCAAAATTTAATCTAATACCAAGGTAGAATTGACCATATTAATTGATGCGAACGGACAATAATGGCAACGACAAATGATCTAAAAAATGGCATGACACTTAACTTAGATGGTCAGCTATGGACAGTGGTTGAGTTTCAACATGTTAAACCAGGTAAAGGTCCGGCATTTGTTCGAACAAAGATGAAACAGGTTTTAACTGGCAAAGTAGTTGAAAAAACTTTTAATGCTGGCGTCAAAGTTGAAGTGGCAATGTTAGAAAAAAGGGATATGCAATACCTATATCGTGACGGTGATGATTTTATGTTTATGGATTCAACAACTTATGACCAGATTTCGATCTCTAAAATTACAGTTGGCGAAGCAGCTGACTATATGTTGGAAAATACCGATGCCATTGTGGCGATGCATGAAGGGAATGCGCTTTTTGTTGAGTTGCCAGCTTCAGTTGAATTAACAATTACATATACTGAACCTGGTATTCAAGGTGATCGCTCTTCTGGAGGAACAAAGCCGGCAACTTTGGAAACTGGAATTACAATTCAAGTGCCATTATTTATCAAACAGGATGAGAAAGTTTTAGTCGATACCCGAAATGGTTCTTATCTCGGTCGAGCTAATTAATCATGGCTGCCCGAAGTAAAGCTCGAAAGCGGGCATTGGATTTTCTATATGAAGCAGACATAAAAAATGTTTCAGCAAAGGATTTATTTGCAACTCGAGGTGCAACGGAGTTATCTCAAGAACCTTATGTAGGTGAAGTAATACAAGGCGTCAGTGAACATATTGGCAAAATTGATGAATTAATTATTACCTACGCGCAAGGCTGGGATATGGATCGTATGCCGCCAATTGATCGAAATATTTTGCGGATTGCGTTGTATGAAATTTTGTGGGGTAGTGATATTCCAAACCAGGTAGCAGCTGATGAAGCCGTTGAGCTTGGAAAATCTCTTTCAACAGATGAATCAGCCAGCTATATCAATGGCGTTATAGGTCGAATAATCAAAATCAAAGATTCAATCGCTATTTAATTGATCGTCAAGGATTCATCTCGTAAATAGTCACTTGTTTGCTCATCGCTTAGATTAAGCAATATCGCTATAAATTGCAGATCAGTTGAACGAAGTGAGAGAACTTCACCATTCCAATCTCGACGTACGGTGGAGATGTAACTGATAAGCCGCTTCAGAGATTCTAGCTCCGGTTTTGTGGAGTTTTTAATCCGGCGTTGATCTAGAACTATCTTCTTATTATTGATTGTTTTAATACTCTGTGATGGATCTTCCTCAAAGAGCAGTTGTATTGGAACTTCATAGAATTTCATCAAATCAATCGCTTTTTTTAATGAGATTGATCGATCTGATCTTTCATAAGAGCCGATAACAACCGCTTTCCATTTGCCTTTGGAAATGCGTTCGATATCTTGCAAAGACCATCCTTTAGATTTACGAATGGCGCGTAGTTTTTCTGAGGTAGAGGTTGGGTTTTGGGTCATGTCTTCAGATTAGCCACTCCGAAATCTGTAAGTTTTTGATATCCACAACCTCGGTGGTAATCTTGCGCCGTTCCTTTAACGATCCGTCCAGAGAGGCGGTCAAGGAGATACAAATGGGTGTTTTGTTGTCGAGCAGCGATATTGATCGCGCTATCAAACGTATTTCTCATGAAATTATCGAACATAATCAAGGCGCTAATAATTTAGTGCTACTTGGCATTCCCACCCGCGGTGCATATTTGGCTGATCGCATATCAGCATTCATCGCTGAAATTGAAAAACAGGTACCAGTTGGCATTCTAGATATTACTTTGCACAGAGATGATTTGAGATTGCGCCCACCTAGACCTTTAGTGCCTACAAAATTGCCTGTAGGCGGGATTGAAGGAAAAGATGTTGTCTTAATTGATGATGTTCTGTTTTCTGGCAGAACGATAAGGGCAGCACTTGATGCAATAGGTGAGTTAGGCAGACCAAAAACGGTGCAACTAGCTGTTTTGGTTGATAGAGGTCATCGTGAACTTCCCATCCGAGCAGATTATGTTGGGAAGAATATTCCAACGGCATTAAATGAGAATGTAAAAGTTCACTTAAATGAGATAGATAATGAAGATTTAGTTGAGTTGATCAAATGATTTCAGGCCACTTACTTTCAGTTGCAGATTTAAGTAAAGAACAGGCATTGGGTTTGTTAGCAACGGCCAAAGAGCTTGCGGTAATTACAGATGGCCCAAATAAAAAATTACCAACTTTGCGGGGTAAATCGGTAGTTAATTTATTTTTCGAAGATTCAACTAGAACCAGGATTTCATTTGAGACCGCAGCAAAGCGATTATCTGCAGATGTAATAAATTTTTCCGCCAAGGGATCATCAGTTAGTAAAGGTGAGAGCTTGAAAGATACGGCGCAAACCTTACAAGCGATGGGCGCAGACGCAGTTGTTATAAGACACGGCAGTTCAGGGGCTGCAAAAAGATTGGCAGATACCAAATGGATTTCGGCGGCGATTATTAATGCTGGTGATGGAACACATGAACATCCAACCCAAGCTTTGTTAGATGCTTATACAATTAAAGAACATCTAAGAGGCGATAATTTAGATTTATCTGGTTTGAAGGTTGTAATTGTTGGTGACATTTTGCACTCTCGGGTGGCTCGCAGCAATGTTTTATTACTTACTAAATTGGGTGCATCAGTTACATTGGTTGCCCCACCAACCTTGTTGCCCGTAGGAGTTGGCGATTGGCCAGTGCAGGTTTCATATAGTTTAGATGAACTTCTTCCTGAATGTGATGTTGTTATGATGTTACGTATTCAACTTGAAAGAATGCAAGATTCATTTTTTCCTACCGAACGAGAGTATTCAAGAAGGTATGGTTTGAATTCACAACGTTTATCAAAGTTAAAATCTACGGCGATTGTTATGCACCCAGGTCCAATGAATCGTGGTTTAGAAATATCTGCAGAGAGTGCGGATGATATTAAGTCAGTGGTAATTGACCAGGTTAAAAATGGCGTATCCATAAGAATGGCTGTGCTGTATGAGTTATTAGGTGGCGTTTCACTTAATCCAAGTGGCGAGGGATCAAATAAATGATTTTAAATAACGCTCAAACAGCCTCCGGTAAAAGTATTTCGATAAAGATTGAAAATGGCGTAATTAAAGATGTTTCAGATACAAATATTGATGGTGGAGTTGATGTTGGTTCCAAATTAATACTGCCCGGATTAGTTGATTTACACACCCACTTGCGCGAACCTGGCAAAGAGGATGCTGAAACCGTTGAAACTGGATCTCGCGCAGCAACCATCGGTGGTTATACGGCTATCTCAGCTATGGCAAATACAAATCCGGTTGCTGATACGGCAGGTGTAGTTGAACAGGTTTATCGATTGGGTAAAAGTGCTGGATTGTGTGAAGTAAAACCAATCGGAGCAGTTACCAAAGGATTAAATGGGCAGCAACTGGCTGAATTAGGAGCAATGGCAGATTCGATCGCGCAGGTAAGAGTATTTAGCGATGATGGTAAATGTGTATCAGATCCATTACTAATGCGAAGAGCATTGGAGTATGTCAAAACATTTAATGGTGTAATCGCCCAACATGCGCAGGATCCAAAGTTAACCGTTAATGCACAAATGAATGAAGGTTCTGTTTCTGCGCGAATTGGTTTAGTTGGATGGCCGGCGGTAGCCGAAGAGGCAATCATTGCTCGAGATATATTGTTGGCCGATCATGTAGGTTCAAGATTGCATATTTGCCATGTTACGACAGCCGGTGGAGTTGCTTTAATTAAATGGGCTAAAGAGCGCGGAATTCAAGTGACCGCTGAAGTAACACCGCATCATTTGTTACTAACTGATGAGTTGGTTGAAAATTATGACCCAATATATAAAGTAAATCCGCCGCTGCGCACCGAAAAGGATGTTTGGGCATTGCGCGAAGCATTAGCGAGTGGCATTATCGATATTGTCGCGACAGATCATGCTCCTCATCCAAGTGAAGATAAAGATTGTGAATGGCAAGCAGCTGCCTTTGGAATGGTAGGGCTGGAGACCTCATTGTCAGTTGTTGTGAAGGCAATGATTGAAACTAAATTAATGGATTGGCAATTGCTAGTAGAGGCAATGTCGATCAAGCCCGCTCAAATCGCCGGTTATGACCAACAGGGCAGAGGGATTGAAAAAGGTGCTCCGGCTAACTTTATTTTGGTTGATCCGGGGGCAAAATGGCAGGTCAGAAGGGATAGGCTGAACTCTAAGAGCAAGAACACACCTTTTGAAGGAATGGAGCTGCCAGCATTGATAACTGATGTTTATTTCAATGGGGTACAAACTGTAAACAACGGTGCTCTTACTGGAAATCGAGCAGGTGAGTAGTGAGCCTTAGTAACAACGCTTTCCTGGTTTTAGATGATGGTCGTATCTTTGAAGGCCAGGCATGGGCTGCTGAAGGTGAAACCTTTGGTGAGGCTGTATTTACAACAGGAATGACTGGTTATCAAGAAACTTTAACTGATCCTTCGTATCACAAGCAGATCGTAATCATGACGGCGCCACATATTGGCAATACCGGTTTTAATTTAGAAGATAATGAATCTGAACGAATCTGGGTATCTGGATTTGTGGTTAGAAATCCATCACCGATTGCCAGTAATTGGCGCAGTAAAGAATCTTTAGAAGATGCGCTTATAAAATCTAATGTTGTAGGAATTCAAGGAGTTGATACCAGGGCGTTAACACGACATTTGCGAGATCGTGGTGCGATGCGAGTTGGCATCTTTAGTAATAGCAATTTATCTCGTGAGGAGATGGTAGTTCGCGTAAGAAAAACAGCTCCGATGAATGGTGCCTTTTTAGCAGAGGATGTCAGCACGAAAAAAACATATGTGGTTAAACCACCGCAAGGAGTTCCAACTCATTTCAAAGTGGCGGCAATAGATTTGGGAATAAAGGGTGCTACTCCAAAATATATGGCTCGGCTGGGTATTGAAGTTCATGTCATGCCAGCGACATCAACATTTGAAGAGGTTAAGTCAATAAAACCTGATGGTGTTTTTCTTTCAAATGGACCAGGTGATCCAGCAGCAATGGTGGATGTAATTGCGTTAGTTCGAAGTGTGCTAACTGAGGGTATCCCGTTTTTTGGAATATGTTTTGGACATCAAATTTTAGGTAGAGCACTTGGATTTGATACTTACAAACTACCTTTTGGTCATCGAGGTATTAATCAACCAGTTGTTGATTTAACAACTGGCAAAGTTGAAATTACCGCACATAACCATGGTTTTGCTGTGGCTGCGCCTAAGGCAAATGAATTCAATACTGTTTACGGTACTGGCAGAGTCACGCACATCTCATTAAATGATTCCGTTGTGGAAGGTTTAGAGATGAATAATACGCCGGCATTTTCCGTGCAATACCATCCTGAATCAGCGGCGGGTCCACATGATTCAACATATTTATTTGAAAGATTTTTGAATTTAATGCAGAAGCCACAATTGGATTTTAAGGCTGCCAACTAAATATGCCATTAGATAAATCAATTGAAAGTGTCTTGGTGATAGGTAGTGGTCCAATTGTTATCGGACAAGCATGCGAATTTGATTACTCTGGCACGCAAGCTTGCCGTGTTTTAAAATCAGAAGGTATTCGAGTAATTCTAATTAATTCAAACCCGGCCACAATAATGACTGATCCAGAGTTTGCTGATGCAACTTATATTGAACCGATAACCCCAGAAGTAATTGAACGAATCATGGAGAAAGAAAAACCATCTGCGGTTCTTGCAACTTTGGGCGGACAAACCGCTTTGAATGCAGCAATGGCATTAAATGAACGTGGGGCTTTTGAAAAATTTGGATGTAAATTAATCGGTGCAAATATTGATGCTATTAAGCGGGGCGAAGACCGTGAAATATTTAAATCAATTGTGAGTAGCGTCGGAGGTGAATCAGCTAAATCAGCAATCTGCCACACAATGGCTGATTGTTTAGCAGCGGTTAAAACCCTCAATTACCCGGTTGTAGTTCGGCCTTCATTCACAATGGGTGGTTTGGGATCTGGAATTGCATTTAATGAAAATGATCTTCAACAAATAGCTGGCGCTGGCCTTAGACACAGTCCTACAACTGAAGTTTTATTAGAGGAATCAATCATTGGTTGGAAAGAGTATGAGTTAGAGGTTATGCGTGATCATATGGATAACGTTGTGATCGTGTGCAGTATTGAAAATCTTGATCCGATGGGTGTTCATACTGGCGATTCGATAACTGTTGCACCGGCGATGACTTTGACAGATGTTGAATATCAAAAATTACGTGATCTATCAATTTCGATTATTCGAGAGGTTGGAGTTGCTACAGGCGGTTGCAACATTCAATTTGCAGTAAATC
>WLQA01000001.1 GCA_009698515.1 Actinomycetota bacterium | reverse complement strand
GCCAAGTCGGTGATGAATGCGGGAATTACTTGATCTTGATTTGATCTAACAAGTGAATCTGCTCCAACGGTAGCCGCCCAAAACGGTAGGACTACAAATGAGATTGCAGTTACTACGGCGGTAATCGCAGAGAGAAAGTGACGGTATCCAATATTAGTACTTCGCAAAATCGGAATTAATTTTTCAAATAACGAGAATGCTGATAGCAAAGCTAATGTTTGGGCAAAAATAATCAGCGGTCCGGTCCAGATCCGTTGCGCAGCGCTGCCATTTCCAGATACGTAGTAAGTAGAAAGTGTGGCTGCTACCGCAATTGTTACGATGCCAAATAAAGCAGAATCACGATGATCTTTAGTAATTAGGGAAATTAATAAGAAGAATGTAAATGGCGCGATGAAAATTAATCCCGGCGCAGTTGCTCCTCCTGGGTTAAACATCAAGATAGACAGCGCACCAGAACTTCCCACAGAAAGTCCAGGTTCTAATAAACCACGCAATGGGTGCAATACAAATGAAAAGGCCCATGGAATATTCATGGCGATCGGCGCAAAGATTAATGCGGCTCGCTTTTTAAATTGATCCTTACCTAAATTTTGTAAAATCTCCTGCCACTTTATAGTCCGCCAGTTAATTGAGTCAGATACATATTGCTGAATAAATACCAGAATGTGCAACAAGATCCAGCCAATTCCAAAGAGCGGTGAGAAGGCGGTTGCAACTGCGGCAATCAGGCAGATACCTGCTACACGTCGCAGCGATAATTTTTCAACTCTTAAATCCTTTGGCATTAATGTGAATAGAGATGGCAGGATTAAAGCGATTGCAAGTGTGCCAATTCTTCCTTGATTTATCGCTGCCAAGATCACTGGTGAAAATGCATAAAGTAAACCGGCGGTAAATGCTGAGTACTTTGCTAATGCAAATCTTGTAGCCGATCTATAGAAAACAATAAATGCAATGGTTGGTACCAGATAGAAAAATAATGATAGGAAAGTTTGCGGATTTCCCAATGTAATAGCTGATGCAATTGCAATAAGTGGCAACCAGGTGGGAACTGCTACTGAGCTTCCCAAGCCAACTAAGTGCCACGAATCAACATAGCGTTTTAATAATTCCATAGCGCTATCTGGCGCAACTGGAAGTGCGCCTCCTGATAGGGAGCCAATTCGATTTCGTGAGTATAAAAATGAGATTGCCAAGGTAATTAATATTCCAAATAGCATTGGATGTTTTACCAGTGATCTAATTTTAGAAAATCTCTTTACCGGAACATACTCAAGTTCATCAAAGGATTCATCAATAACTCCGATGTCGGAGTAACTGCGATTAACAATTTTTTCCTCTTGATTTTTGCCAGATTTAAATGCATTGAAAACAGATGAGGTAATTCTTTCGAGCGTTAACCGATATCTAATACTGCGCGATGGAATAAATGGTTTAATTACTCGAGCGCTTAAATACTTTCCTTCTTTTCTAAATCTACGAGATTTAATTAAATCTGCCGGCTTAAAGATCAAAAGGCCTATCGCTGCAATTTCATCTGCGGCATAACCTGGAAGTTTTGCTAATAAATAAATTACCGATCTACCCAAGGCGGTGAAAAGTAATTGAATAGCAACCCAAGGCAAGATCCAGCGACTTGAGTTAGCTAATAAAACAAAGGCGGCATTTCGACGATCAAGCAATAAGGGACGATGTAGAACTGCATCTTTCACGTCAACGCTGCGACGCTCTGATGCTGCTGCTTCTGCGTGATACAACACCGCCTCGCCAACACAAATTACTGAGTAACCTGCAATATGTGCGCGCCAACCTAAATCAATATCATCTCTAAATAACTCAAGGCTAGGATCAAAACCGCCAAGCTCTTCAAAGAGCGAGCGCTTAATCAACATTCCTGCAGTACTTACCGCAAGCACATTTGTTATCTCATCATGTTGGCCCTGATCATGTTCGCGTTCTTCAAGCCCGGTCCATCTGGTGCCATTTTCAGTAATACTTATGCCCGCTTCTAAAATATGTTTGCGGTCATACCAACCTAAAATTTTTGGTCCAGCAATACCAACTTGTGGTCGCTCTAACGCAGCAGTTAATAATCTTTTTAATGCTTGTCGATCTGGCGCACAATCATCATGCAAAATCCAAAGCCACTCATTACTTTCAACACCTGGCTCTGTTACTTCAAGTTTTGGTAAGGATTTAACCGCTGCTGCAATTGCCGATCCAAAACCAGCTTCGCGATCTTGTTGAATAATTGGAATTCCAGCATTACGTAATAATTTTTGTGATCCATCAATTGAACCATTATCAACTGCAATTATTTGATCTGGTTGAAATTTTTGTGATGAGAGAGCGGCAACAACCTCGCTCAACCAGGTAACACCATCATGAGTAACCAGGATGGCTGTTACATATTGCTCATCAATTTCAGCGCTCATAGAAGCACCGTATTACATCCAAGTAATGTGTAAGAAGTTTTTTTAGGTGAGATTTAAGCTGGACGACGCTTAAGGCGACGACGCTCACGCTCAGATAATCCACCCCAAATTCCAAAGCGCTCATCATGAGCTAGTGCGTATTCAAGGCATTCAGAGCGCACATCACATGAAAGACAAACACGCTTTGCCTCACGGGTTGAGCCACCCTTTTCTGGGAAAAATGCCTCAGGATCGGTTTGAGCACATAGGGCTCGTTCTTGCCAGGAAAGTTGTTCTGAAGAAACTATTAGGGCTGGTAACTCTGCGCGTGCTTCTGACATAACGCTCCTCAATCTTTTCGGATGCTTCGCTTTTCGAAGAACCCATGGGGCTGGGGACGCCCGCTAATAGGAGAATTACACGCATGTAAGTACTTTAAGTCAAGTTGAGAAGGGGTTAAATCTGAGCCTAATTGGGCGGTTAGAAGCCTAAATAATTACTAATTACTACCGTTCCCGCTGGAATTTTTGTATTTGGTGCAATAAATGAATCAATAATTTTGCAGTTAGCACCAATCGTTGCACCACTTCCAATGATTGAACCAGATATTTCGCAATTACCCTCAACTAATACTTGAGAGTGCACAAAGCTGCCGGAATTTATCTTTGAAGCTTCTCCAACCTTTACATCAGAGGCGATTATTGAATCACCTGCATGTTTTGGCGTCGCAGCTGAAAATACTTTGCCGGTAATTAAATCTTTTGAACCCTTAATTAACGCAGCCGGTGTTCCAATATCTAACCAATATGAGCGATCTACAAAACCAAATACTTTTTTATCTGCCGCAAGTAACTGAGGGAATGTTTCGCGTTCTACTGAAACGACTTTGCCTTCAGCAATTTCATCAATTACATTTCGATTAAAGACATAACATCCAGCATTAATTAAATTACTTGGTGGATTCTCCATCTTTTCCAGAAAAGATTTAACCCGCTCCCCGGCTAGTAATTCAACTGAGCCATATGCACGGGCATCTGCAACTTCAGTTAGATACAAGGTGACATCAGCAGCTTTTTCTTCATGAAATTTTATTTGCTTAGTTAGATCATGGGCGCTTAAGACATCGCCATTGAAAATTACAACTTGATCTGCCGGAGCTAATAATTTAGCGGCGTTGTGAATAGCACCGCCTGTTCCTAGGGCTACCTCTTCAACTGCGTATTTAACTGCAATGCCAAATTTGCTGCCATCGCCAAAGTAAGGTTGAAAAATCTCCGCTAAATATGATGTGGCAAGTACTATCTCAGAAATTCCGGCTTCACGTGCTTTAATAATCTGGTGCTCGGTAAATGGCACACCGCCAACTGGCAACATTGGTTTCGGTGAATTATTTGTTAATGGTTGCAATCGGGTGCCCTTGCCACCAACTAATAAAATTGCTGATGTTTTCATTTACTGATCCGCTCTGCTACTTGCTTAATATTTTCATCGGTTGCAGTTAGTGCAATCCGCACAAATTTATTGCCTAGTTCGCCATAAAAGCTGCCCGGAGTTACCAGAACTCCATGATCTGCAAACCAATCCACTGTTTTCCAGCAATCCTCATTTTTGGTGCACCAGATATATAAACCTGCTTCACTAAATTTAACTTCAAATCCAATTTTTTCTAACGCAGTACGCAAAATTGTGCGGCGATCGTTATAGCGTTTGGCTTGTTCTGCCACATGAATCTCATCAGATAAGGCGGCAATCATCGCTTTTTGTACAGGTAGTGGCACCATCATGCCGGCATGTTTTCTAATCTCTCGAATCTGCGAAATTAATTTTGTATCACCAATAATAAATGCAGCACGGTAGCCAGCAAGATTTGAACGTTTTGAAAGTGAGTGCACTGCCAATAGATTGTGATTATCACCCTTTGCCACCGCCAAAATAGATTTCGCCTGGTTAGTAAAACTTAAATAGCATTCATCACTCGCCACTACGGCATCATTTGCCCGAGCCCATGAAATAACCGCTTGTAATTGTTCTTCACTTTGCACCTGACCAGTTGGATTTGCTGGTGAATTAATCCAAGCTAGATCTGCACTAGGCCACTTACTGGCATCAATGCCAACCGCTTCGGATTGGGCGCCAGAAATTTTGCTACCGACTAAATAAGTTGGATAGGCAATCTCTGGATATAAAACTTTCTTACTTTGTAAAAATGTGGGAAGCCAGGCAACTAACTCCTTTGAGCCAATAGTTGGCAACACATCAAACTCACCAGTTGCGCCAAGTTTTTGGCTGGCCCAATTTTTTAAAACTTCTCGTAACTCAGCAGTTCCCGCAGTTAATGGATAACTTGGAGAGTTAGCAGCCTTTGTAAATGCATCTTGAATAAATTTTGGTGTGGCATCAACTGGTGTGCCTTGTGATAAATCTATAAAACCAGCAGAGAACTTTTTAGCCTTCTCACCATATGGTGCAAGTGAATCCCAGGGAAAATCTGGAAGTTTCAGAAGGTGCTACTTTGCTTGTGGTGGCAGAGCAGAAACTGTTGCATGGTCCTTACCAGTTGGCCCCATCTTGGCAGCTCCACCAGGTGAACCAATTTCCACAAAGAACTTACTGTTTACTTCGCTAAATTCTTTCCATTGTGATGGCACATCATCTTCATAATAAATTGCCTCGACCGGACAAACTGGTTCGCAAGCTCCGCAATCAACGCACTCATCAGGTTGGATATAAAGCATGCGATCGCCTTCATAAATGCAATCAACTGGACACTCCTCGATACAAGATTTGTCCTTCACATCAACACAAGGTTGAGCAATTATGTAAGTCATGCGCTCCTCCAGTTAATAATGTTAAATAAGGTAGACAATAATGCCAGTAATTACATCCTCGTAAATACTTATGTGTCGGTAGTTTAATAGAAGGAGCAGGATGCAGCCATCAGCGGCGCAGATAGGCCAGCGGGTCAGCATCAGAATGCATGATCCTGAGGGTGGATTTCGTGACATTTTAGGGGTGTTAGAGAGCACAACTGCGGTGCGTAAAAAAGATGGCACATTGGTTGAATTTGATCCAACAAAAATCGCACTCTGGAAAGTTGTGCCAAGTAAATGATTAAAACTCCGATTCAAATATTTGATACTAAATTAAGAAGCAATCAAAGTATTTGTATTAGCAATGATAAATTCTTAAGAGTTTACGGATGCGGACCAACTGTTTATCGAGATGCTCATGTAGGAAATATGCGCACATTCCTGTTGGCGGACTTAATTATCAGATTAAGCAAGTATTTGGGTTATCAAGTTAAATTCATCCAAAATATAACTGATGTTGGACATATGTCCGAAGATTTTGCAGAAGATAAAATGCTGGCACAAGCCAAACTAGAAGCTAAAGATCCCTTTGAAGTTGCAAAAGCTTATGAAGCTAAATTTCATACCGACTTAGCAAGATTAAATATTAAACCTGCCGATCTTTATCCAAAGGCAAGTGAATCAATTGATTTGATGTTGCAATTGATTTCAGATCTAATTGAAAACAATCATGCTTATGTTGGTGAAGATAATTGCGTTTACTTCGCAGCGCAATCATTTGATACATATGGCGCCATTAGTGGTAACCGATTAGATTCGCTAAAACCAGGTCATCGCTTTGAGTACACCGAAGATGGCGCAAAACATTTTCATGCCGACTGGGCACTTTGGAAGGCGGCAGCTGGTCGTACGCAAATGATTTGGCCTGCGCCATGGGGTGCTGGTTTTCCAGGTTGGCATATCGAATGTTCTGCCATGTCACTTAAATTCTTAGATAAGTATGTTGATTTACATTTAGGTGGAATTGATCTGCGCTTTCCGCACCATGAAAATGAGCGAGCCCAATCAAACTCTGCAATTGCAGGTGAAGCGGTGGCGCTTTGGGTACATGGTGAGCATTTACTTTTTGAAGGACGCAAGATGTCAAAGAGCACCGGAAATGTGGTGTTGGTACAAGATTTAATTGATAAACACTTAGATCCACTCGCCTTGCGTGTATGTTTCTTAGAAAATCGATACCGCAGCCAAATGGATTTAACCTGGCAATCAATTACAACTGCAAATCAATTGCTGGAAAGATGGCGCAGCAAAGTAAATGGCTGGAAATCAACTTCAACAACAGATCCGCAAGAGATTGAAGGTAATTTGCAGGCCATAGTTGCTGATTTTTGTAATGATTTAGATACGCCACGGGCCATGCAAAAACTAAGAGATATTGAAAAATCAAACACAATATCTGATGCAACCAAGTATGAAATATTTAGCAAAGCTGATCAATTACTTGGTTTAGATTTATTAAAGGCGCCTGCACCAAAACGAGCAGCTAACGCTCAACAATTAGAGTTATTAGATCTTCGTGCAAAGGCTAGAGGTGCTGGTGATTATGCCGAAAGTGATCGCTTGCGCGATCTTTTAAAGGTAGAAGGTATTGAGGTTAGAGATAATTCCGACGGGCAAAGTTGGAGTTGGTTGATCTAGGTGTAATCACCGCAAGAAAAGCTGTTACAAAACCAAACAAGAGAAATTGATTTCCATAAGTATTGCCATAAATTAATAATTCATCGCCCAGTCCTGGCGTGCCAGCGCGGAGTACAACTAATAACCAGCCGATTGCGGCAATTACTTTGTATTTACGGTAGTAAAACTTAATTCCAAGTAATCTAACTCCGAGAAATATAAAAATTAAAGAGAGTAAAAATCCAAATGGTTGCCAAGCGTTATGCAAAATTGTTGAGGTAAAACCAAGGAATGCACCAAATATCACTGAGTATAAGTAACGCATTATTTAATCCCGGCAAATAAATCTAATTCCCGACCATCGGCATCAAACGGTGCTGCCTTATCGCCCTTTACCAATGTGTAGTACTCATCGCCCCAAATAGATAGGCCAAGATTATTTGATAAGGCAAAAAACGGACCATCAATTGAAATTTGAGTTTCATGAGCCTTCATCGCTGCCATCTTTTGATCAACATATTCTGGTGCACTTATTAATGAGGTCACTAATTCATCAGGCTTAGCAAATGGCAGATCATCTGCACTTTCTGCACCAAAGAAATCAGAGCCAATCTCTTTCATCTTGTCGATTCCTTTTTGAATTACCGATCTAGGCATCGTGTTCCAATAAATTTTGCTTATTTGCCAGCCAGCATCTGCAGCTAATTCGGCAGCGCGCATGGCAACTAGGTGCGCCTTTATGTGATCAGGGTGGCCATATCCACCAATTTCATCATAGGTAATCATTACCTGCGGTTTAATTTCTAAAATAATTTTGACTAACTCTTGCGCTGCTTCATCAAGATCTACCTGCCAAAAAACATCTTTGCGATTATTTGGCTCCGTGCCCATCATTCCGCTATCGCGCCATTTTTTATTTGGTGCACCAAGAAATCTAAAATCTTTAATACCAAGTACGGCCATCGCATTAGTTAATTCAATAACTCGGTGCTCACCTAATTTATCATCTGCACTACTTGCTAGATTTGCAAGTGAAGGAACTAAAACTTCTCCCTCTTCACCACGTGTGCAAGTAACTAACGTAACTTGCGCACCTGCTGCGGCGTACTTTGCCATCGTCGCACCATTATTAATAGTCTCATCATCTGGATGTGCATGAACCAATAACAGGCGTTGATGAGTACTCATATGCTGAATATAACCTGTGCTTATGTGAAATTCTCGACGAAATAGCGCTGTAGAGATTTAACACATGTTTAAAGTGCGTAATAGGATGGGCAAATGAGTGAAGATAAAACCAACCGCTTACCTCGCGATGAACGACGTGCACAATTACTAAGTGCCGCCCTTGAAGTATTTACCGCAGCTGGTTACCACTCTGCCGCAATGGATGAGATTGCAGATCGAGCAAATGTCAGCAAACCAGTTCTCTATCAGCACTTCCCATCTAAGTTAGAACTTTACTTAGCCGTACTTGATCTACATATTGATTCACTTGTTTTTGCGATTCAAAAAGCGATTGCAGAGCATCGCAGCAACGCAGATCGCGTTAAGGCAACTGTCGAGGCATACTTTGGATTTATTGATTCAGAGGGTGAAGCTTTTAGATTGCTATTTGAAAGTGATATGAATTTAGAACCACAAGTCCGCGAGCGATTAAATCGAATGACCTACGACTGCGCAGCAGCAGTCAGCGCAGTAATTGCCATTGATACCGGATTAGCTAAAGAAGAATCGATGATGCTTGCAGTTGGCTTGATCGGAACTGTGCAAACAATTGCACGTCACTGGTTAGATCGTGATGGCAAGATCGATCGCATGCGAGCCACTGAATTAGTAATGAACCTAATTTGGCGCGGTATCTCTGGTTTTCCCAAATCAAACGCCTAAATA
The DNA here is from genome assembly GCA_009698515.1 of Actinomycetota bacterium. Classification (GTDB taxonomy): domain Bacteria; phylum Actinomycetota; class Actinomycetes; order Nanopelagicales; family Nanopelagicaceae; genus Nanopelagicus. Next base: position 24,980 of record WLQA01000001.1, on the reverse strand, counting down.
TTTCAACTCGCACCAATAACAATTACTAGATAAGGTAGGAATATGGCTACAGCAGCAAAGAAAAGTTCAGCTCACACCGAGGTAAAAATTGGTATCTCAGATAGCACACATGAATTAAATTTAGAGTGCGCTAGTTCGCAAGCCGAGGTAGTTGCTGCCGTAAACGCTGCAATCAAGGCCAGCGCTGTACTTTCCTTAAGTGACACAAAGGGGCGCGAAATTTTAGTTCCGCACAACAAGATTAATTATGTTGAAGTTGGGGAATCTTCAGAGCGCCGCGTTGGTTTTGCCACCGAATAACTCTTCTAACAAAAAGTAGGTTACATCCCGATAGGCATCTGATGCCGGGCTGGTCTTTGCAAAATTCAAGAGCGACTTATTTTCAATTTGTGCCAGCAAAGTATTTTCATCCAAGGGTATCGCCGGATCTAATATTTTAAAATCAGCAGAAAGTGCTGAAATAACATCAGTTACCAAATCAGTCATGACTGGAAGTACTCCCAGTTGCCAGCTATCTTTAAAAATATTTTTAGCTAGCAAGACGCCTCGAACTGAAGATAATGAGTTAGTAGTTGGATAAAGAACGGCATCACTTATTTCGCTGGCAATAGTCAGGCGCGCACTTAATGAGGATGCGGTATCAATTACTACTAAATCATAAGTTGCAAATTTCTCCGCTAGTTTCTCTGCAGAAAGCAAAGCAGTTAACCGTGGCGCACCGGGTAAAAAATCAAAGCGCTCTGCGGTTCGAACCACAGATAAATCAAGTGAAGCGCTACCAGAAGCGACTTCTAGCAAGGTAAATCGTGGATTTTCTATCGCTAATTGAAAGGTTAAATTAGCTCGTTCATCTAAATCGACAAGTAAAACATTGCGTCCATACTCAGCCGCCGCAACTGCAATTGCCAGTGCGGTAGCGGATTTACCAGTTCCACCAGTTGGGTTTGCGATAGATAGTATTTTCATTTATTTTTTCAAATCTGTTAGATGAGATTTAAGTTGTGGTGGTTGTCGGAAAGATTCTGGTAGTAAAAACAGAGATTTTCTAAAAGCCTTTAAAGCCAGATCAGTTGCTATCTCTTGTCCAGGCAATGTTGGTGCACCATACAAATCTCTGGCCCAACGTGGAAGAGATGCACCGGCAAGTGCCGATACCGCACCCCAAGTTGGAGCAAAGGGTGTTGCAAATCTAATAATTTTTGGAAGTGGTGGCACGGTAATAAATAACGCAGCACGTTTAGCATCATCACTTGCTCGCAGCTCTGGCTTCATATCCACAAAATACTGTTTACATTGTGCAAGATTATTTGGCACATCAGCTGGTGCGATTCCAACTAATTCTGCAAATTTAACCATTTCTAGAAAGTACTGATCTTGTTCGGCTTGTGTTAAAGCCAAACCTGATCTAACAGCGGTATCTAAAAATGCATCTACCATCGCCATATGCACCCATAAAAGTAGGTGTGGATCAGCTAAGCCTAATTTGGTGTGCACATTTCTAACTCGCGCAGCTAATTTATCTGCATCTGCAATTGGTGAGAAGGTAAGTACGCCAACATAATCACCGGTTCGTTGCAACCGGCCCCATGTGTCATCACGAAAATTAGAGTGTGCTGTAACGCCAGCCATTGCCTCTGGTTGTAGTGCTTGTTCTAATAACGCACGAATACCACCAATTACCATCGCTGGATCAGAGTGAACTCGCCAAGTTACTGAGTCTGGTGTGAAATAAGAACTCATAATTTAATCACGCGATCTGCATTTGCCCTAGAACGTAGCGCATCCCACTGATCATTTGATGTTGTGTACTCAGCTAATAAATTTAATTTTCCATTGCCATGATAATCGCTGGCACCAGTCATGACTAAATTATTATCCTTTGCTAATTTAATCAAAGCTGTTTTTTCATCTGGTGAATGATCGCGATGATCAACTTCAATTCCATCTAATCCCGCTGAGATTAAATCGCCAAAGGTTTCATAGGAGATGGTTCGGCCCCGATGAGATGCCATGGGATGAGCTATTACTGCCACACCACCAGCTGCTTTTATCAACGCAATTGCCTCAGCCGGTTTTGGCGAATAATGCGCGACATAGAATTTTGATTTGTTGTGCAGCATTTCAGTGAAAGCTTCATCTCTGCTACTAACTACACCTTTTTTAATTAAAGCATCAGCCAAATGCGGTCTTCCTAAAGTTTCACCATCAGATAACTCAGCTAAAACATCGCTCATCGAAATATCAATTCCGGCTTCATTAATTCTTTCAATAATTCGTTGCATTCTGCCATGTCGGTTTTCTCTAGTCTTTGCCATGGTTTGAATTAACTCTGAATTTTCTAAATCAAATAACAAGCCCAACATGTGCACGCTAATGCCATCTTCAGTTTGGCAAGAAATTTCCGCACCTGGTACTAAAGAGATTCCATTACGTAATGCATTTGTCGCCTCAGTTATTCCGGCGACTGAATCATGATCGGTTAAGGCAATAGTTGTGACACCGGCAGCAAGTGCTTTATTTATTAACTGCGCAGGTGAATCGGTGCCATCGCTGTAATTTGAGTGGGTATGTAGATCAATCATCGCTTTGATCTAACTACAAATATTCCGCAACCAATTAATAAACCAATTATTCCGGGAATGGTGCCAGCTGGTGGTTTCTGATCTAGCCAAAGAAAAGCCAAGATTGCACTTACTGGTACTTCAAAAAATACTACAAGTGCAACAACTGCGGGTGAGACTCTTTTTAGCGAAAGATTAAACATGGTGTGCCCCATAATTTGCGCGGTTATTACAAGTGCAATTAGTAGCGCCCATTCATAAGATGAAAAGCCAGTAAGTGGATACCCAGCAAGCATCGCCATTGGAAGTGCGGTTGCTGCGCATACCAAATAGCAAACAGCGGTAAATGTTGATGTTGAAATTTCGCGTTGCACATTTGATCCAATGATCATGTACAGCGCAGCTAGTGCACCACCCGTTACTGCAATTACATCTCCCTGAAATGATCTGAAAGATAAATTTAAATCTACACCGGTAATTACAACAACTGATGCGAATGCGATAAACATGCCACTCCACGCCTTACGTGGAATATGCCCGCCACTTAACCGTACAAATATGGCGGCAAATATTGGTTGGGTTGCAGTCAGCGCTGTTCCGGTTGCAACACTTGTAAATCTCATTGCTAGAAAGAAACAAATAAAGTGCAGTGCCAGTAATACACCAGCAATTGCCGACCATTTAATTGCATTTCGTTGCTGGCTGCTTTGCCATTCTTTGCGCTTTAGGGCAAATGGCACCATGACTAATCCACCCAATAAATTTCGCCACATAATCATTGTTGGAACTGGCATCGTGCTTTTTGCAATGATGGGACCGGAGGCGCCAATACCAAGAATGCCGGAGATCAGAAATGGAATATCCCGCCCCGTTGGTAATTTGGTGTGATCCTGATCTTTCATAAGGCAAAACTTACCTGCATTTAATTATTCTTCTTAATTGAGGGTCAAGCATTACCCTTAGACCATGAATATCGGTAAGAAAACAAATTTAAACCGCATATTCCTCGCAAGATTAGCTGGCACATCGGTCTTTGACCCAAATGGTGATCAAGTTGGCAAGGTGAGGGATGCGGTTGCAACCCTGCGCGCAAATAATCAACCACCAAGAATTTTAGGATTAATTGTTGAAGTACCACCACGTCGTCGTATCTTCGTACCAATTACGCGCGTTACATCTATTGATAATGGAACTGTTGTAATTACTGGTTTATTAAATATGCGTCGATTTGAACAACGCACAAATGAAATTATGGTCAACTCTGAAATGCTAGATCGCAGTGTGACACTTCTAGAAAGTAATGAAACAGTTGTGGTTGAAGATGTTGCCATGGAATTAGCAAAGACTGGTGATTGGTTTATTGAACGCGTGCATGTGATGAAACGTGGCAGTGGCTTACGTCGACGTGGTGCCTCATCAACTGTTACTTGGGCAGAAATTTCTGGTTTTGCGATCGCTGAAGGAAATCAAGGAGTAAGTAATTTGCTTGCCACATTGGCAAACCTACGCGCCGCTGATCTAGCTTCAGTATTGCATGATTTAAATATCAAACGTCGTGCGGAAGTTGCGCGCGCACTAGATGATGAGCGATTAGCTGATGTACTTGAAGAAATGGATGAGAGTGCACGTGTTGAACTGCTTGCAGAACTTGAAGGCGAGCGCGCTGCAGATGTACTTGGCGAAATGGATCCTGATGATGCTGCTGACTTACTTCGCGAAGTTGGAAGTGAAAAGGCAGAAGCGCTACTTGCATTAATGGAGCCAGAAGATGCCGAAGATGTACAACGTTTGATGCATTACGAGGATTACTCAGCTGGCGGCATGATGACGACTGAACCAATTGTGTTAACTGCTGATTCAACAGTTGCTGAAGCATTAGCGCAGATTCGTGCCAATGAGATTGCGCCAGGACTTGCTTCACAAGTTTTTGTCTGTCGCCCACCTGCTGAAACACCTACTGGCAGATTCCTTGGCGTAGTTCACTTCCAACGTTTACTTCGCGAACCACCTGCAACTTTGCTTGGCGGAATTGTTGATAATGACATTGCACCATTAAATGCACATGCCTCACTTAGCGAGGTTGCTTCATATTTAGCTACTTATAACCTGCTATCTGTGCCAATTATTGACGCCAATGAACGACTATTAGGAGCAGTAACTGTTGATGACGTGCTTGATCACTTGTTGCCAGAGAATTGGCGTCATGATGAATCAATGCGAAAAGATTTAGAGAACAGGTAGGAAAGAAAAATGGCAAAGAAATTAACTGCAAGATTAAATAAGAACTCACTTGAGTTCCCACGTGAAGCCAGACGCTCCCTTCGCCCTTCCTATGATCCAGAGGCTTTTGGTCGTTGGTCTGAACAATTTGCCCGCTTCTTAGGTACCGCTCGCTTCCTGGTTTATATGTCTGTATTTGTTTTGGTTTGGGTTACCTGGAATGCATTAGCACCAGATAATCTGCGCTGGGATCACTATCCATTTATCTTTTTAACATTGCTTTTGTCATTACAAGCTTCATATGCGGCGCCATTAATTTTGCTGGCACAAAATCGTCAGGCAGATCGTGATCGCATTCAAGCAAATGAAGATCGTGATCGTGATGAGCGAAATATGGCAGACACTGAGTACTTAACTCGCGAGCTTGCCAGCCTACGAACTGCTATTGGTGATGTGGCAACTAGAGATTACTTGCGTACCGAGCTTGCAGATGCGATGGATGAGTTATTAAGTAAATTAAAGGATAAGAAGTAAGTTAATTACTTACGCCTAATCTAACTCCGACAAGTGATTTAGGTCGGATAATTACCTTATCTAGAATTTGATTAAAGACTGCCAACACCTTTTCATTTGTTAACACCGCTGGATTTCCAGCATCCCCGCCTTCGCGAACTTGTGATTCAAATGGCACCTTTGCAAGCAGTGGCACATCAGCACCAACTAGCTCACTTAATCTACGAGATGTTTCTTCACCACCACCACTTCCAAAAACTGAAAGTACTTCCCCGCACTTGGCGCAGTTGGTATCTGACATATTTTCAATTACACCTAAAACTGGTTGCTTCATTTGATGTGCAATTCGGCCAGCACGTTCGGCAACTTCAGCTGCAGCAACTTGTGGCGTGGTAACTACAATAATTTCACTAGTTGGAATTAATTGACCTAATGAAATTGCAATATCACCAGTTCCTGGTGGTAAATCAAGTAACAGTAAATCTAAGTCGCCCCAATAAGCATCACTTAATAATTGTTCTAATACTCGGTGCAGTAGGGGTCCGCGATATGCAACTGGATCTGCGCGATCGGGTTTGAACATCTCCATTGATACAACCTTTACGCCGTAGTTTTCTACTGGAATAAATGTTTGATCAATCGCAGTTGGGCGTTGATCTAATATTCCCATCAACCTCGGCACTGAGTGTCCATAAACATCGGCATCTAAGATGCCAACCTTTAAGCCACGCTTTGCAGCAGCAACTGCCAAATTAACAGTAACTGAAGATTTACCAACGCCACCTTTGCCAGATGCAATTCCAAGAACACGCGTTAATGAATCTGGTTGAGCAAATGGAATGAATTTTTCTCGGCCACCGCGAATAAGTTTCTTAACATTATTACGTTGCTCTTCACTCATAACGCCAAATTCAATTTCTACCGCTTTAATTTCCGTTAAATCACTAAGTGCGGCGGTGATATCTGATTGCAAACGATCTTTCATTGGACAGCCAACAATTGTCAGTAATATCTTTAATTTCGCAGTTCCAGCTTCAACCGCAACTGAATCAACCATACCCAGCTCAGTTAATGGTTTATGCAGCTCTGGATCATTTACCTTACTGAGCGCTGTAGTGATCTCTTCAATTATGCTCATAGTAAATCCGGGTCAATCTTAGGTGCGGGTTTTTCCTCAACTTGCTCCATTGCATCACCAATAGTTTTTTTAATAAACTTCTTTGGATTCAAATCACTAACTTGTAAATCCTCATAACCTGGCCCTAAATTCTCTTTTAATTCATTAGTAGCATTTTGGGCAAACTTCTTCATTTTATTTAGATATCTAGCAGCATCTGCTGCAACAGATGGCATGCGATCTGGCCCCATCAAAATTAATCCGAGAATTGCAAGTCCGACTATTTCACCACCACCGAGATTAAACATGTGGCTTATTTCTTAGAGGCGGCAAGAGTTACCGTCACTTCGCGAGTAATTGCATTACGTTTAAATTTTATTTTGACCTTATCGCCCACATTATGGCTACGTATGGCAACTATTAACTCATCAGAGCTTTGAATTTCTTGATCATCAATTGCAATAATTAAATCACCAGCTTTAATTCCTGCTTTATCTGCTGGGCCACCGCTTGTTACACCATTTGCTTCAGTAGAAATTAAGGCACCAGCTCCGGTGTATCTAGTGTCGACAGCGATTCCCATAATTGGATAGGTTGCCGATCCGGTTTTAATTAACTGTTCAGCGGTCTTCTTTGCTTGATTAATTGGAATCGCAAAACCTAATCCGATAGAGCCAGATTGTCCGCCAGCGGTAGAGCTAAGTGAGGCAATTGCTGAATTAATGCCAACAACTGCACCTGTTGCATCAACTAGTGGACCACCAGAGTTGCCCGGATTAATCGCTGCATCAGTTTGAAGTGCATTTATAAATGAACTATCGCCATTTCCACTTCCAGTTGTAACTGGACGATTTTTAGAACTGATAATTCCAGAGGTTACCGTTCCGGCTAATCCAAGTGGTGAGCCAATTGCAATTACCGCATCTCCTACTTGCACCTTATCGCTATCTCCTAATTGCAAAGTTGGCGCTCCAGTTACATCCACTTTAAGAACAGCTAAATCATATGAACTATCTCGACCAACAATTCGTGCAGAATACTTTTTGCCATTTGATATTGAAACTGTGATTGTGCCACTAGTTGCTGCAGACTCAACAACATGGTTATTTGTAAGTACATAACCATCGGTACTGAAGAAGAATCCAGAACCTGTGTCTGATCCACCTGCTGCTTGCACTGAAATAGATACCACGCCAGGAATTACTCGGGCAGCTAAATCTGCAATTGATCCAGGTGCGCGTTCGACTGCATCTTTAGTTGTGACAAATGTGCTAGAAATATTTGAGCTAGTGGTTCTACCAATTGTGGCGCCTACGCCACCTGCGATTAATGCAATAACCAAAGAGGCAATAATAAAAAATGAGTTGCTTTGTTTTGCCGGAGCAGAATTACTTGCTTGCTTTGCAGGATTCCACCATGGCGTATCGGATGGTCCAGGTAATTGGCTGCTCATTTAAGCAAGTTTATTGGCAACTAATACACCTGCGCCAATTGGAATTACAGAGGAGTTCCAGCGAGTATCTTCTTTGATAACTTTAATTACATCGCGTCGGGCAATACTTTCTGGATCGCGTTGTGTTGTATCAGCAACTTTGCCATCGCTTAAAGCTTGATCTATCACCAGCAGACCGCCAGCTTTTAATAACCGGTAAGACTCTTGCACAATTTCAAATAGATCCATGGCATCTCTAGTTACAACTAATTCATAAGAATTGTCAGCAAGTTTTCCGACTACATCAATTAAATTCCCAGTAATAATTCGATACTTTGTTGCAGGAATATCCGCCTCTTCAAATACAGTTCTAGCAATCTTTGAATGCTCTCGTTCTGCATCTATTGTGGTTAATACCCCATCATTTGGCAATCCTTGCAAAATCCACAATCCACTAACTCCAGAGCTGGTGCCTATTTCCACAACTGATTTAGCTCCAGTTAATTGTGTTGCAAATTTTAAAAGGTTTCCAACTGCCGCAGTTGGATCAACAACGCCAACCTCTTCACCATTTTTTCTAGCAAGTTGCATGAAGTAATCCTCATGCGCAAAATTTTCGGCAAATGCATTCATATCACCGCGGGCTGGGATAAAACTGCTCAAAATGTATCCAACCAACCAAGAAGTAATCTGGTAGCAAAACCAGTACCACCTTTAATGTTTTCACCAGCATCAACCTCTGAGCGAGCCGGTCCGGCAATATCAAAGTGAACCCATTTACGATCTGCCACAAATTTTTCTAAAAATAATGCTGCAGTTACAGAGCCAGCAGAGAAATCATATTTATCTGCTGTGTGATTAAAATCAGCGATATCACTTTCAAGTGCGACTTCGTAATCATCTAGTAATGGCATATGCCAAACTCGCTCGCCGACTTGGTTTCCAACCGTATGTAATTTTTTCGCTAATGAATTATCTCTGGTGTACATCGCCGCAAATTGGCGACCAAGTCCAAGAGTGGCTGCGCCAGTCAAAGTTGCCACATCGACTAAGTAATCTGGATCTAATTTGTCATCGGCGTAAGCCAAGCCATCTGCCAAAACCAATCTGCCTTCTGCATCAGTGTTAATTACTTCAACCGTAGTTCCGCCGTAATGTTTAATCACATCAGATGGTCGCTGTGAAGTTCCACTAAGTGCATTTTCTGCACACATTAATAATGCGGTAACTCGCACCTTTGGCTTTAACTCTGCCAATGCAACTGTTGCCGAAAGAATTGCAGCTGCTCCTGCCATATCACTTTTCATGCCGACCATTACATCGTAAGGACGTTTTAATGAAACTCCACCAGTATCAAAGGTAATTCCTTTGCCAACTAAAACAACATGTGGCCAATTTCCAGAACCTTTCGGTGCATATGAAACTTCTACAAATCTTGGCCCAGGGTTTGGGGAGGAGTTTCCAACGGCAAGTAAGCCGCCAAACTCTTTTAACTCTCGACCAGCTTTTACTTTAATGCTAAGCGCTGAATTTTTAGCTGATGATACAAATGATTTAGCTTGATTAGCCAGCCAAAGTGGATTCTTAATATTTGACGGGGTATGAATTAAATCCCTAGTTCGCCAAGTAGCTTTTGCAAAAATCAAGCCCCGGCTTACCTGTTCAGCAAAATCTCCGTATATAACAAACTCAGGTTTTACTAATTTCTTTTCAGATTTTAAATTAAATTGGTAATTTGCCAACACTAAAGCAGCAACATGATTTTCAACTTGCTTTTTATCCTCCACAATTGCCGATAAAAGTTTTGCTGGGCTAGCTTTAATCTTTCGGCTAATGGCGGTACTTGCCTTGCGAATATCTTCATCAGTAGCTGCGCCAACTCCAACTAAATAGATGCGAGTTAATTTTCCATCACTAAGTGGGATTTCAATGATCTCACCAGCCTTGGCTGTGAAATCTGGCCAGTTGGCTAGTTCTATTTCCAGATTGATGTGGGTATGTGCAGCAAGCTGTTTTACTAGTTCACTCTTTTTAATTGCTAATTTCTCACTCTGCAGGACCGGAATGGCTACTGCAGTTATATCTTTGAAAAGTTTGTCGCTCTTTAGATTTGAATTGGAAATCTCTGGAAGAAAATCAGTTTTTTTGGCACTCATTTTAAATGAATAATTACTTCAAATATTTATATTATTTTTTAACCAGGGCAACCGCTGCTTGAAGTACATTTCCTAAATTTGTTGCTTCTTCAACATTTAACTCAACAACTAAACGTCCGCCACCTTCTAGTGGAATACGCATCACCATGGAACGAGCCTCTTTGGTGACCTCCATTGGGCCATCTCCAGTACGTGGTTTCATTGCAGCCATTTAATTCTCCCCTACTGAAAAGGTTTACCTTAGAAAGAGAATTATCCCCTATCTAGCGGGATGTGGGAAATTGAGTAGAAATTAACTAGAAAATAGATGAAATTAAGCGGGATCTTCCAGATGCGATAACGGTTAATACTGCGCGTTCTGGAACACCAAGTTTTCCAGCAATTTCTGCGGCACTAACTTGATACACATAATGCATCGTCAGAATTAATCGCTCCTCTTCTGGCAAACTTTCCAGAATTTCGGCGATACTTTTCTTACCTGCCATATCTGCGGACACAGGATAAAGATTACTGCTAGCCACCGCTTCTCTCGACTAAGCGAGCAAATCTACGAAGCGATATACGCACACCAACCAGTAGGAAAGGCTTAATAATTGCTAGGAATATTGCTGGGGCGATGATCTCTTCGCTCCAGTAGAAGATTGTTGAATTCTTCTTACTTACCAATTCAAATTTGCCAGTACCTCGAATTATTCGACCAATATGTACAACATCGCATCTTTTTGGTGGTTGCCAATTCACAACCTCCATTGTGTCCAATACACCAAACTTTAATTTTGGATAAAACTTCGCAAATAATCCCGTAAAGGCAAAAATCAAAACGCCTTTACCGTTTTTAACTGTTTTATCTTGATCAAGCTCAGACCAAACTTTAGTTTGTAGCATCCATTTACTTTGACCCTGCCAATCAACAAGGTGTTTCCAAACTACCTTTATTGGTTGTTTAATTTCAACGGTAAGTGCTAGCTGATTAATTGGCGGCATTACTTTGAAATCGCTTCCATAGTTGAGGCAACATCTTTGCACCAAGAAACTAATTCGGCTTGACCAGGTTTCATAAAGTTATGTTCTGCTAAATGATCTAATGCGGTTCGAAGTGGTTGATAGATTCCAGTTGGATCACATACTGCAATCGGTTTGTTATGAAACTTTAAATAACGACCCACCCAAATTTCAAAAAATTCTTCTAGCGTGCCAATTCCGCCCGGTAAAGCAATGAAGGCATCGGATAGCTCTTCTAGTTTGGCTTTTCGAGTTCGCATATTTGTAACAACATGCATCTCATGTGCATCTTTATCTTCAAACTCAAGATTAATTAAAGATTCAGGGATTACACCGATGGTGCGTGCACCGACTGATCTAGCGCCTTCGGCAACTTGGCCCATCATTGAAGCTCTGCCGCCACCCCAAACTAACTCCCAACCTCTATTTCCAATTGCAGCACCAATTTCAAAGGCGAGATCAAGAGAGTGTTGCGGGATATCTTTGGCTGATGAGCAGTAAACACTTACACGCATTTAATTAGTCTATAACCTAAGTTAAATTTTGATACCTTTACCTCATGAGCAAGGAAAATCTCGCATACGGAATTGGAATTGCCACCCAAAATGATTCTGGGCAAACCCTCGAAGTTTGGTTTCACACATTAGGTCTAGGTAGTAAGTCTGGGACAGATAAATTTGCTGAGTTGTTAACAAGTGATTCAATTCGTAAGGTTAAAAGAGTAAATGTAAGTATCGAGATAGATTTAACAACGCCGGCAAAAGATGTGGCAGATGTATACCTCAGACTGCAATTACTTTCCCATCGCATCGTTAAGCCGCACGGCTTAAATCTTGATGGTGTATTTGGAATTTTGCCTAATTTAGTTTGGACATCTGTTGGTCCGTGCGCAGTTGAAACTTTTAATGAAATTCAACCATTGCTTCGCGCAAAGTATGCAAGCTTGGTTGTTTACGGAGTAGATAAGTTTCCTCGAATGATTGATTATGTAGTTCCAGAAGGTGTTCGTATCGCCGATGGTGATCGAGTACGACTCGGTGCATACCTTTCATCTGGCACAACTGTTATGCATGAAGGCTTTGTTAACTTCAACGCCGGAACTCTTGGAAAATCTATGGTGGAAGGTCGCATCAGTGCTGGTGTTGTCGTAGGCGATGGCAGCGATATTGGTGGCGGAGCTTCAATTATGGGAACTCTAAGTGGTGGTGGCAAAGAGGTTATTTCTATTGGCCAGCGCACATTATTAGGTGCAAACTCTGGAGTTGGTATTTCACTTGGTAATGATTGTGTTGTGGAAGCTGGTGTTTACATAACCGCTGGATCAAAGATTTCTTTGCCTGATGGCAAGGTTGTAAAAGCAAAAGAGTTAAGTGGCGCAAATAATCTCTTGTTCCGTCGCAACTCACAAAGTGGCGCACTTGAAGCACTTGCTAAAACTGGAACTTGGAACGGCTTAAACTCAGTACTTCACGCTAATTAATATTATTTAATTAGATTTCTTGGGCTTGTTAAAAAGCCAAAACCCCATGCCATGTGCATAGTTATAAATACGGAAGCTAGCGATATTTTCTCATAAATACTTTTACCTGCTATTAAGCCAGCAATGATGATTGAAATCAAGTAAATCAAAATTGGTATAAAGAAAATACTATTTACTGCCACGCCTAAAACTACGGAAAGGGTATTTATTATTAAGGCAGTTGGTGGGGCTAAGTATCGGTAGTTAACCGTTCCTTTGTGTTCGCGCGTTACCGCACGGCGCCAACGACCATATTCAAAGTATTGTTTTGCTAATTTAGCAAAGGTATCTCTTGGTCGGTATGTAACAACTAATCTTGGATCAAACCAAATAATGCCGCCATTTAATCTAAGGCGATGGTTTAACTCCCAATCCTGGGCCCGAATGTACTTCTCATTAAAGCCACCAACTTTCACAATGGCGCTCTTGCTAAATGTTCCTAAATAAACCGTGTCACTTTCACCAGCAACTCCGCCAGTGTGAAATTTAGAAGCACCGACACCAATTCGAGATCGCATCGCTCTCGCCACAACTGCAGGAAAGCCTGATTTAGCTTCGGCGTGCATTAAACCACCAACATTAACTGCGCCGGTTTCTTGCATTATTTCAACAGCGATCTTTATATATGAATTACTTATTTCAGCATGACCATCAATTCGGCAGATGATTTCATGTGATGCTGCAGCTATTGCTAAATTCAATCCGACTGCAGTTTTACCACTTGGGTTTGCAACTAATTTAATTCGGGAATCTTTAGTTGCTAGTGCTTTTGCAATTTCATCTGTGCGATCAGTTGATGGACCAAGTGCCAAAATAACTTCAAGCTCTGCTGGATAATTCTGCTGAAGGATTGCTGAGATGCATTCCGCTAAATCGCGCTCTTCATTAAGAATTGGCAAAATAACCGAAACCGGCGGATGCATTTGAGTGCTCATAGCGCTCCCATCTTAACTTTTAACTGAGCATTTACCGACTCATAATCTAAGATATGCAAATGAAATCCGCTCGAAGTATAAAAATATGGACAATTATTTCGATCGGTACTCTAACCATCTCAGCAATTAGCGCATTAGCTTTTGGAACAGTATCTGCCTCAATAAATAAAATCGATGCCTTCGCTGGATTAAAAGATCGCCCCGGCAAAGCCTCATCGGCTGTAAATTATTTAATTGTTGGTTCTGATACTCGTGAAGGTTTAACTAAGGAAGAGTTAGCCCAATTACGGGTTGGTTCTGTAAAGAGCGCAGCTGGCAAAAGGTCAGACACCATGTTGTTGGTGCATATCTCTAAAGCCCGGGACAAAGCGGTAATTGTTTCCATACCTCGAGATACCTATGCATTAATTCCAGAACATAAAAATGCGCAAGGAAAAGTAATTCCGGCAAAACACTCGAAGATAAATTCAGCATTTAACTGGGGTGGTGCGCCACTTCTAATCCAGGTGTTAGAGGAAATGACCGATTTAAAAATTGATCATTATGTAGAGGTTAACTTTGCTGGCTTTGCTGATGTAGTAGATGCACTTGGTGGAATTGAAGTTTGTACGAAAAAAGATATCAATGATCCGAAGAGCCACTTGGTCTTAGAAGCTGGTGTTCATAACTTAAATGGTATTGAGGCACTTAAATATGTTCGCACTCGCGAATTTGATGGCCTGGGCGATCTAGGTCGAATGCAACGTCAACAACAATTTATAAGTTCGGTGCTTCGTAAAGCAACTAGTGCCGGTGTTTTATTAAATCCAATTACGATGGTTAATTTTATTAACTCATCTCTCTCTGCTGTAATTACCGACTCTGGTCTGAAAAGCTCAGATTTAATTACGCTGGCTAAGCAGATGAAATCATTATCTACATCAAAGGTAAGAACGCTTACCGTGCCATTATCAAATCTTTATTACAACGCAAATGGAATTACAGCATCTGTGCTGTGGGATCCAGTTTTAGCTCCAGAACTTTGGCAACGATTGAAAGAGGATCGCGCAGTAATTGATGAGGTAACCCCTTCTCCATCGCCATCATCTACTGCAACTGCGCAAGCAACCATTATTGATAAGTTCAAAACCAAAACTGCAGCCGATGACCCTTGTAAGTAGGTAGGCTAACTACTATGAGTTTGAAGCTTTCCGTTGTTGGTACCGGCTATTTAGGTGCAACACATGCCGCATGTATGGCCAGTTTAGGCTTTGAGGTAATAGGCGTAGATGTTGATCATGCCAAAATTGAAATGCTGGCACAAGGAAAGGTGCCATTTTACGAACCAGATTTAGAGGATCTACTAGCCGAACAAATCAAGTCAGGCCGATTAAAGTTTTCAAAAGATTTTAAAGATATTGCAGATTGTGATGTGCACTTTATTTGCGTTGGTACTCCTCAGGTAAAAGATGGAATCGCAGCTGATTTAACCTATGTAAATTCCGCACTTGAAACTATTGCACCACTTGTTAAAGCCGGATCTTTAGTCGTTGGAAAATCAACGGTGCCAGTAGGTACCGCTGCCAGATTGCGCGATCGATTAATAGCGGTAAATCCAAAAGCAGATTTGGCCTGGAATCCAGAGTTTTTACGTGAAGGCTTTGCAGTTGAAGATACCTTGCGACCTAATCGCTTAGTAGTTGGCACAACCAACGATCAGGCAGAAGCAACATTAAAAGAGGTTTATGCAAAAAATTTAGCTGATGGAATTCCATGGATTCGAGCAGATCTGCCAACATCTGAATTGGTTAAAGTCGCAGCAAATTCATTTCTCGCCACAAAAATTTCATTTATTAATGCCATGGCGGAAATTTGCGAAGCAGCCGGTGGCGATGTAACTGTCCTGGCAAAAGCTATCGGTTATGACCCTCGCATCGGCAGCAAATTCTTACAAGCTGGAATTGGTTTTGGTGGCGGATGTTTACCAAAGGATATTCGCGCATTTATGGCACGAGCTGAAGAGCTAGGCGCACAACAAGCACTTGAATTCCTAAAAGAGATTGATTCAATCAACTTACGTGCGCGCCAACGAATTATTGAATTAGTTCGTAAAGATTTAAGTGATGATCTAAAGGGTAAGAAAATTGCCATTCTTGGCGCTGCATTTAAACCAGACAGTGATGATGTGCGCGACTCACCAGCACTTGATATCGCAGCACAAATTCAAGCAGCTGGTGCATTGGTGACAGTGCATGATCCAAAAGCAATCGCAAATGCACAAAAGCGTTTTCCGGCATTAAATTTTGCAGATAATGTAGAAAAAACATTGCAGGATGCTGAATTAGTTTTGCATCTAACTGAGTGGAAGATCTATCGTGAATTAGATCCCGCAAAGATGAAATCTCTGGTTAAAAATGCAATCATGATTGATGGCCGAAACGCCTTAGATCGCACTGCATGGCGTAATGCTGGTTGGAAGTTTCGCGCCCTTGGTCGCGCAGATGAGATGGCTAAGTAGTTGAGCGATCAAATAGATCAATTGTTGGCATTAAAAACTTGGGCGGTAGTTGGGTTAAGTAATAATCCAGATCGAGCCGCATTTGGTGTAGCTAAATTGTTAATAGAAAAGGGACACACTGTAATTCCAGTTCATCCAAAGGCTGAAACTGTTCATGGACAAATTGGTTATGCGAAGTTAAGTGAAATTCCAGTTGCCGTAGATGTAGTTGATATCTTTGTTAACTCTGACTTAGCCGGCGCAGTTGTTAATGAAGCGATTGCAATTGGCGCCAAGGGTGTCTGGTTGCAATTAGATGTAATTGATGAAGGCGCAGTAGCTCGGGCCAAAGATGCTGGTTTGTTGGCGGTTATGAATCATTGTCCGGCTATCGAATATCGAAAGCGCGGCTAGGAATCTATTTCTCCGCTGTAGTACTGCTGGGCATGAATTACCTCTGTTAACAACGATTCTAAATTCTCGCCAGATAAACCAACTATCTTTAATCTCTGATCAAACTTTAAATTTGGATTTCGCGCCATTAAATGTAGATAAGGCCGGTAATCATCACTTTGTGGATCTGTCTTTAAAAATCCGGTAACTGTGTAGCTCTTACTTGATCCGCTATCACCCAGCGGTAAATCCAATACTGCACGTAGATACTGCTCATAATAATCAGTGACTGAGTTTATTTGTGTAGCAAAGGCTGAAATAGGTTGAAGCCAATTAATCTTTAATAGTTTTTGATAATCATTAGCATCAACAAGTAATTCCACAGCACCTGTTAACGCCAACTCTGCTAATAGATTTAAATTAGAAACTGCAATTGTAATTGCCTGCTCTTCACTAACACCAGGAGCTGGAGTAATCACCAAATCATTATTGATTAATGAGATTGGCCAAATAACCGATTGCGCATGAGCGGAGCGAGCGGACAGGATTGCTAGTTGTTCCCCACTTGTAGTTGATAATTCAATTGTTGCTACGGCATCAAGTAATTTGCTGGATGGATAAATAACTACACCAGCAGATTCTGCGCTGCGAATTGCAGCTGTTGAAATTAGATCTGGTTCAATGCAAAGTAATTTACAATCTGCGCCAAAATTGCTTAATTCCTCAGCTGACATGGTTTTAGTACTGCTTTTGATTTGAACACCTAATCGCGCTGCGGCTTGCGATATTTGCGAAATCACATGTGCTGGTGCGATAACGCCAACAAGTGGGAATGCCATGTAATAAGGTTACCCGCATAATGGTTAACTTAATTCTTGCCTCATCTTCACCTTCTCGTCTTCGCTTACTTAAAAGTGTTGGCATCAACCCACAAGTTCTAGTAAGTGGTGTAGATGAAGAGTCACCGGAGATAACCGC
The DNA here is from genome assembly GCA_009698515.1 of Actinomycetota bacterium. GTDB lineage: Bacteria > Actinomycetota > Actinomycetes > Nanopelagicales > Nanopelagicaceae > Nanopelagicus. The sequence continues at coordinate 7,678 of WLQA01000001.1, read as the reverse complement.
ACTGGCACCAAGTGAAATGGTTTTAGCTTTAGCAATTATGAAAGCACACACTGTAAAAGAGGGTGCACCAGCTGACTCCTTAATTTTGGGCTGCGATTCCACCTTTGAATTTAATGGCCAATCAATTGGTAAGCCAGGCAGTAAAGAGAATGCAATTGCCAACTCCAAAATGTTAAGTGGCAAGTATGGATACTTACATACTGGACATTGTTTAATTGATTTGAAAAAAGGTATCGAACTTACAGAGCGATCAACTGCCAAAGTCAGCTTTGCTGAAATGACAGATGTTGAAATTACTGACTATGTAGATTCAGGTGAACCAATTAATTTAGCTGGCGGATTTTCACTAGATGGCTTAAGTGCGCCATTTATTACAAAGATTGAAGGAGATCCAAGTGGCATCATTGGGTTATCACTTCCCTTGCTTAGAAAAATGGTTATCTCACTTGGTTACAACTGGCCAGATTTAAAAAATTCTTAATTTATTAGGATAAGTTAGGCCAATGAGCGATCTATATAAAGACCCAATTGGAACTGCTGAAAAAGCTGCAAAGGCGATCGCCGAAAAAACAGGTAAAGCAAAACATGATGTTGCACTTGTCATGGGCTCTGGTTGGATCTCAGCCGCAGATGCACTTGGCACACCAACACATGAGTTTTCCGTAACTGATATTCCAGGTTTTCCGGCACCAACAGTTGTTGGTCATGGTGGAAAGGTTAGATCTTACGAATTAGCTGGCGGTATAAATGCTTTGGTTTTCTTAGGCCGAACACATTTCTACGAAGGTTTAGGAATGGAACCAGTTGCACACGCTGCTCGCACCGCGGTTAAGGCAGGATGTAAAGCGGTTGTATTAACCAATGCTTGTGGTGGTATTAATACTGAATACAAAGTTGGTCAACCAGTTTTGATTAAAGATCACATCTCATTAACTGCTGCCTCCCCATTAATTGGTGCAGATTTTGTTGATTTAACAGATCTGTACAGCAAGCGCTTACGGGCTCTTGTTAAGGCAGAGGATTCAACTTTGGCAGAAGGTGTTTATGTGCATTGGCGTGGACCTTCTTATGAAACTCCTGCTGAAATTCGCATGATGCGCACATTAGGTGCAGATCTAGTTGGTATGTCCACCGTTCCAGAAGCGATTGCCGCACATGCACTTGGCGCTGAAGTATTAGGAATCTCGCTAGTAACAAATGCAGCTGCAGGTGTTACAGGTGAAAAACTAAATCATGAAGAGGTTATTGCCGCTGGCAAAGCAGCAGCAGATCGCATGGGTAAATTGCTCGCCGCGGTATTACCAAAGTTGTGATTTCTCAAGATTTAACGCAAGAGGTAATGCAATGGATCAAGCATGATCCAGATCCAAAAACAGCAGCACAATTACAACAATGGCTAAATGAAAATAATCAATCAGAGTTAAAGCGGTCCTTTAATGGCTTCTTACAATTTGGTACCGCCGGCCTTCGTGGCCCAATGGGTCCTGGTCCATCATGTATGAATCGCGCCGTTGTCAGCAGAGCAGCTGCAGGTATTGCCGCCTTTATGAAAGCACATGGCTTGAAATCAGTTGTTATTGGCAGAGATGCCAGACATGGCTCTAAAGATTTTGCTAAAGACTCTGCTGAGATATTAGCTGGCGCAGGATTTAAAACCTTTGTATTACCTCGTGAATTACCAACTCCAGTACTGGCCTATGCAGTAAATAAATTAAAGGCAGATGTTGGAATTATGGTGACGGCAAGTCACAACCCCGCGATCGATAACGGTTACAAGGTTTACTTAGGCGGTGTGATTAATGGTGTTAATTACCATGGATCACAAATAATTTCGCCAATTGATAGTGAGATATCTGATTTCATTAGCAAGGCAGAGTTAAAACCTAATCGTCTAACTTCATATGAGACGGTTCCAGAGACGGTAATTACTGATTACATAAAATCAGTTTCAGCTCTGGTTAAAACCCCAAATCAACTTAAGATCGTATATACGGCATTACATGGAGTTGGTTCCGAAACCTTTCTACAAGTATTTAAAGAGGCAGGTTTTGCAAAACCAATAATGGTCACTGAACAGGAAAAAGCTGATCCGGATTTTCCAACCACTGCCTTTCCTAACCCAGAAGAGGCAGGTGCTATTGATTTAGCACTTGATTATGCCAAGCAACACAATGCTGATTTAGTAATTGCCAATGATCCAGATGCTGATCGATGTGCGATCGCCATTAATGATCCAGAGCATGGTTGGCGCATGTTACGTGGTGATGAAGTTGGCGCAATTTTAGGAAAGTACTTCTTAGCTAAAGACCGAATCAATAATGGAGCATTTGCTAACTCATTAGTTTCATCTTCGTTACTAAGTAAAATGGCAAAGAAAGCTGGCATCGAATTTCATGAGACTTTAACTGGCTTTAAGTGGATCTCAAAAATTTCAAACTTGGCATTTGGTTATGAAGAGGCACTTGGATACTGCGTAGATGCAAAAAATGTAAATGACAAGGATGGAATTAGCGTGGCAGTTATGTTGGCGCAAATCGTCGGTGAGTTAAAAAGTGCCGGAATCTCGATTCCAGATTATTTAAATGAAATTGGTCATGAGTTTGGATTCCACAAGACAGATCAGATTTCGGTCAGAGTAAGTGATCTTTCAATAATTGATAAGTTGTTATCTAATGTAACAAGTAATCCACCAAAAACTTTAGCCGGATCTGAGTTGATTTCAGTTGAGGATTTAGCTAAATCACCGAGCATGCCAACACCTGGCATACGTTGTTTTTACAACAATGGAATTCGCATCATTGTTAGACCAAGTGGAACTGAGCCAAAGTTAAAGTGTTATATCGAGGTTGTTTCAGCAAGCAAAGCAGATGCGCAATTGCGTTGTGATCAAATTAAGAAAGAGTTAGCAACTACTCTGCAGCAATAGCTAGGTAAGCTGGTTTTACAACCTTTTCAATAATTTCAAGTCGCTCTTCAAATGGAATAAATGAGCTCTTCAATGCATTTACCGTTACGCGTTGTAAATCTACAAACTTCCAATCAAATGCCTCCACACATTGATTCATTTCATGTGTCATAGAAGTGTTGCTCATTAATCGGTTATCGGTATTTAAAGTGATTCTAAAACGTAACTTTGCCAGCACACCAATTGGATGTTCTTTGTAAGTTTTAGCTGCGCCAGTTTGTAGATTTGAAGTTGGGCAAAGTTCAAGTGGGATACGGCGATCTCGCACATATGATGCCAATCTTCCCAGCTTTGGAGTTGGCCCACTGAAATCAATATCATCAATGATTCGAACGCCATGACCTAAGCGCTCAGCACCACAAATTTGAATTGCTTCCCAAATTGATGGCAATCCATAAGCCTCACCAGCATGAATAGTGAAGTGTGCATTTTCGCGTCTTAAGTACTCAAAAGTTTCTAATTGTTTTGTTGGTGGGAAACCATCTTCAGGTCCGGCAATATCAAAACCAACAACACCTTTGTCGCGATACTTAACAACCGCCTCTGCTGCCTCTTGAGATCTGCCAGCTTGGCGCATTCCGCAAAGCAATGATTCAACGCGAATTTGTTTGCCCTCTTTAGCCGCTTCTGCCATTCCTTGTTTGTAACCTTCAGTTGTTGCTTCAACAACTTGGTCAATACTTAAACCTTGTTCGGTAAATAACTCTGGTGCACCACGAACTTCGGCATAGACAACGCCATCACGAGCTAAATCAATTGCGCACTCGCGAGCAACTTGAATTATGGCTTCTTGGGTTTGCATCACTGCAATTGTGTGGGAAAAAGTTTCCAGGTAACGAACCAATGAGTGTGAATTACATGATTCCTCAAACCAATTTCCTAATGCAATGGGATCATTAGTTGGAAGTTTTTTGTAACCAATTTTTTCGGCAATCTCAATTATTGTTTGTGGGCGCAGACCACCATCTAAGTGATCATGCAAAACCGCTTTGGGCAGACGTTTAACCTGATCCTTACTTGGTTTATTGCTTAGTGACACTTACCCCTCAATTCGTTCTATAACTAATGGTAGGCGACTAATTTTTTCATCGACACCACCAATTGAAAAGGCATCAACTAACGCATCTTTGGCACGTTCAAATCGGGCGCTCTCATCGGTATGTAAAGTTAAAATCGTTTGACCATTTTTAACCATCTCACCTGGTTTAGCGTGAATTTCAATTCCAGCCCCTGCTTGCACAACCTCACCTTGTTTAGATCTACCAGCACCTAAGCGCCATGCTGCAACGCCAACCTTCATGGCATCTAGTGTTATTAATTTGCCATCACTTTGCGCCTTAATTTCAATCTTCTCTTTTGCAACTGGAAGTGGTGCATCATTATCGCCACCTTGTGCTGCCACCATTTTGCGCCAAGCATCCATTGCTAATCCATTTTTTAATGCAGTAGCGGGATCAACTTTAGGTTTAATTCCAACAGCATCTAACATCTCATTTGCCAGCAAAACAGTTAACTCAACAACATCTGCTGGTCCACCGCCTGATAAAACTTCTAAAGTTTCACGCACTTCAAGAGCATTTCCAGCAGTTAAACCAAGTGGAACATCCATTGCGGTAACCAATGCTCTAGTTTTAACGCCAGCTCTTTTACCTAGTTCAACCATGGTGCGCGCAAGTAGCCCAGCATCCTTTGGATCACTCATAAATGCACCAGAACCAGTTTTAACATCAAGGATTAATGCACTTGTTCCTTCGGCAATTTTCTTACTCATAATTGAAGATGCAATTAATGGAATTGCTTGCACAGTTGCTGTTACATCACGAAGTGCATATAACTTCTTGTCTGCTGGCGCCAACCCCGCTCCAGCTGCGCAAATTACTGCGCCACAATCTTGTAATACCTTTAACATCTCTGCATTACTTAATGATGCTTTCCAACCCTTAATCGATTCCATCTTGTCTAAGGTTCCACCGGTATGACCAAGTCCGCGACCTGATAATTGTGGAACTGCTGCGCCACATGCTGCAACCAACGGCGCAAGTGGCAAAGTAATTTTGTCGCCAACTCCACCTGTTGAATGTTTATCCACTGTTGGGCGATCTAACATCGACCAATTCATTCGCTCACCACTTGCAATCATCGCGTCTGTCCAGCGAGAGATTTCGCGATTGTTCATGCCATTTAACAAAATTGCCATTAACAACGCTGACATTTGTTCATCAGCGATAACACCACGAGTGTAGGCGTCTATCGTCCAATCAATTTGATCATCATTTAATTCAAATTTATCTCGCTTAGCCGAAATTATTTCAACAGCTGCGTAACGCTCACTCACTTATTTAAATCCTCTGGTCCAAATGCCCAAGGCAACATATGAGACATTGGCTTTGGTCCATCTGGAGTCATAAATAACATTTCATTTCCGCCATGTTCAAATAACAATTGGCGACAACGACCACATGGTGATAAATAATTTCCATCGCCATCAACACAAACCGCAGCTATTAATCGGCCACCACCAGTTGCTGTTAAAGATGAAATTAATCCGCACTCAGCACACAAGCCAACACCATAACTGGCGTTCTCACTATTACAACCAACGACTACTCGCCCATCATCTACTAATGCAGCAACGCCAACTTTAAAGTTTGAGTAAGGCGCATACGCCTTTTTCATAATCTCTTTAGCTGATTGGTGCAGAGATTCCCAATTGATTTCCATGGGGTAATTCTCCTACGAAATTAAATTACTTATTACCAGTTACTTATTCCCACGTGAATACGGAATTCCATCTGCCGCAGGTGCACGAACCCGCCCAACCACGCCAGATACCGCAATAATCGTTGCAATGTAAGGAACCATCAACATGAACTCTGAAGGGATTGAAAATCCAATAATTGAAAGATTGCCTTGCAAACTTGTAGTGAATCCAAAAAATAGAGCAGCAATAACCGCTCCGCGAGGTGTCCATTTTCCAAAGATTAAACAAGCAAGTGCAATAAAGCCTGCGCCCGCTGTCATCTCTTTAGTGAAGCTACCAACTGCACCTAATGTGAAATAAGAGCCACCGATTCCAGCGACCAAACCAGCAAGCAATACATTCTTATAACGGAGACTATTCACATCGATGCCAACGCTATCTGCCGCGATTGGAAGTTCACCAATTGCCCTCGTACGAAGTCCCCAACGAGTTTTATATAAACCAAATTGGATTGCTGCAACTATAAGGTACATTAAGTAAACAATTATTGTTTGATTAAATAGTATTGGCCCCAGAATCGGTAATTTTGCCAGTAATGGAATTGAAATTCTTTCAAATGTTGGACCGATATTCCAAGTATCTCCAGATGGAACTAGTAATTTTGAGTAAATGTAGCCAGTTAAACCAATGACTAAAACATTTAGTACAAATCCTAAAATTACTTGATCAACCTGATATTTAATTGCAAAAAAGGCAAGAAGTAAGGAAACCAACATGCCGGCTAACGGGGCAAGAAATAAACCAATCAATGCACTTTGGCTAATGCTTGCGACCATCGCAGATACACAAGCCGCAAACAACAATTGACCTTCAATCGCAATATTGATAACACCAGATTTTTCACACAATAATCCAGAAAGTGAGCCGAAGATTAAAGGCACCGAGAACATGATCGCACCTTGAAGAATTCCAGTAAATGGGACAAATTTTCCAGCAGCAGTCCAACATAAAAATGCCAGTATGCTGCCAAACCCAAATACGAAGCTGCCGATAATTATTTTTTTGCCCAATCTAAATTGTAAATAAGCTATTGCAATTCCAAGCAATGCCAAAAATAAGAAAAGGCCAGCGCCAGTTTTTGAGGGTAATGCCCATTCATTTATAAGCTGCCATTCTTTATCAACAACAAAACCAAAGGTTATATCTTCCTTCTTATTTGACTTGAAGTAGAAAATATAAGAAAAGAACATCAGAAATAAAGACATTGCATAAATGCTACGCCTTTGACGCACCTGATTACTGCTCAAGAATGCCATTAACCGTTCCAACCTTTAGCGGTAATAGCTTTTTCGGAAATTTCATTTTTAATTCTAAAAATAAATTTGATTAAAGCAGGAGTTGCAATAAAGAGAACGATTAGTGCTTGGATCACTTGCACTATCTCTAATGGTGTACCAGTTACTGATAATAAATTTAATCCGCTTGTTTGAAGCGCTCCAAACAAAAAGGCGGCTAAAACTGTGCCTAAAACTGATGCGCGACCTAACAATGCAACAGTAATTGCATCAAATCCATAGCTTCCACCAACATCTGTTCCGAGTGCATGATTTGTACCTAGGACATGCACTGCTCCACCAAGGCCGGCTAAGGCTCCACATATAAACATCGTTGAAAAAGTTACAAAACCAGTTGATATACCAGCAGTCTTAGCCGCGCTAGCGCTGGCTCCCACCGCCCTAAATTTAAAACCAAGAGTGCTTTTATTTAACACCCACCAGACAAATACCGCTACAACTAACGCAATAATTATTCCCAAATTAACTCGAAGATCTTGTCCTAGAAGCTTCGGAAGCTCAGCACTTGACTTAACATCAGGTGCGAGTGGATTTATATTTCCTGGTCTTAAAAATGTCTTGGTTTTTAAAATCCACAATAGGAAAAAGGATGCAATGTAATTAAGCATAATAGTGACAATTACTTCATGCGCACCGGTTTTGGCTTTTAGGAATCCT